>NZ_RZRT01000009.1:0-147792 GCF_003998295.1 Mesorhizobium sp. M7A.F.Ca.US.011.01.1.1 | reverse complement strand
CATCGTGCCGCCGAACTGCCTGTCTGGCTGCACAGATACAATTGGCATCGTCCACATGGCAGCCTAAAGTCAAAAACGCCTATCAGTCGCCTCGCCCTGATCGAGGACAACCTGTTGAAGCTCCACACCTAGGTCACTATCGGGGGGCCTTAAACCTGAACAGCTCCATCGTCGCGGCTGCTGCGGAAGCAGGAGCTATCACTGGGACCCGTACTGGTGCTTGTCAGCCGCTGAGCCGCTACTTCGTCTTAGGAAGAGCATTGTCCTTGCCAAAAGCCGGCCAGTATTTCGAGATTGCCAGTGTGGCGCCGGCTGAAGAGAAATGACCATAGTCGAAATATAAAAACTCTCCTCTATCGAAATAGGCGCAGCGTCCTGCGCTGCACAGGAATTTCAGCGGATCGATGAATGTGGCGCCTTTGGTAAATGAGCGCACACGTTCGTTGACGTCGGGGTCCATCGCGATCGGCCAGGACGTATCGTCCAGATTTTGGCGCTTGGCGAAGAACGCAATTTTCCGGACGTCAGTTGGGAACTGCGGAGACTGGCCGATGACAAACACGCGCACGCCCAGGGCACGAAGCGTAGCGATTGTTTGCTGAAGACCGTCGAAACCTCTGACCTCATAGTCACTCCATCTACCGCTGAGGATAACCGTCTTGATGTCCGCTTCCAAGATGACGTCCAAGGCCTTGCGATTGAACCGGACACAATCAAGACGATCGTACGGGTAGTAATAGAGTATCGGCGCGCAGCTGGCGTACGTATATTCAACGATGTTCGCCTGCAATCGATTTATGTTAGCACCCAAGCCGGAAACATAGTGCGCGGCGAAGGAGTCGCCCCACAAAAAAACCGTTGTTGGAAAACCGCTGGTGCGCGTGCAATCCTCCATATTCCAGCTTTCGATCCGGCTGGTGCCCTCGTTGAAACAGATGCCATTCCTCCAGTCCCCGACGGAAATGCGCCGCTGGACATAGTCCGGAAACCGTTGCGGAAAGCCGTTGCCGAGCGCCCCCGCCGCTCCGCCGGCACAAAGGACAACGATCGCGAGCGCTGAAAAGGCGAAGATAGGCCCCGGGGAGGTGAAGGCCCTCTTCTGTCGAAACGGCTGCTCTACAAACTTCCAGGAGAATGCAGCCAATGCGAGGCTTGCCACCAACATCGCACCGGTCATCAACGGATCGAGTTTTTGGAACGAAAGATAGTGCGCGAACGCATTGAGAGGCCAGTGAACAAGATACAACGAATACGAGATGAGCCCAATCCAGACCAGCGGCCTGACTTCGAGCATGCGGGTGGCGACCGTCGAGGGGGTATTTTGGCCAACATAGATCAGAAGGGCCGTTCCGATGCATGGATACAAGGCGTTGTAGCCTGGGAACGGATCACTCGCCGAAATCGCGAAGAACCCGATGGCGAGAAGGCCAAATCCGGCCACCCCCACCGACTCCATCAGGAGTCGGTTGCCCAGCGGCGAGGGGCATTTGAGCATGAGCAGGGCGCCCAACATGAGTTCCCAGATTCGGGTCGGCAGCAGATAGAATCCGGCGGTGGGTGCCAGCGATGTCGCCATCACCGCCACTACGAAGCTGCAGAGAATTATCGGAAGAAGTGTCGTCAGCCAGCGCTTCCCGATGTAGCGATAGATTAGGAACATCAGGATTGGTGCGAAGATGTAGTACTGCTCCGCTACGGAAAGCGGCCAAGTGTGCAACAGTGGTAGAAGCGCGGCATCGATAGAGAAGTAACTTGACGTTTTCCAGAAGAAAACGTTCGACCAGAAGGTCGAGGTAGCTATGATGCTAAGACTGAATCCGCGCAGATCCGGTGGCAGAAGAATGAACAATGCCGCAATGCAGGTGAGAAGCATCACAAAGACGAGCGCCGGCAGAATGCGCCGGGCACGGCGCCAGTAGAAGTTGACGATGGAAAATTGGCCGCGTTCAAGGTCATCCAGGAGGCTTCCGCTGGTTAGGTAGCCGGAGATGACGAAGAAGATATCGACCCCGCTAAAGCCACCCGGGATCGCCGAAATTCCGAAATGAAAGAGTACGACCGGAAGTACAGCAACGGCCCTAAGGCCCTCGATATAGCGCCTATATTGCATCCAGCGGTTCCTTTTATTTTAGATCAGGACGCGATTGGAAGCTTTCAATCTCCGGTAGGAGTGCTGCCGAGATAAGGGCGGTATCAGCCACCTTTATCCGTCCCGAATGTTCTGTAAGTTGCAACTGGTACAGAAGCACGATCGCCATCGCCGGCCTTGACGGCCTGATTGTCGAGCAGATCGCGCGGATCGTTGACCATCACGGCCAGGTTATGTCCTGTCGAACAACCAAGCGGCTGTTTGAAGGATTCTTCATTGGGTAAGGCACCATATGAGGGACAGACCGGCGGACGGGCGTGATAGACAATCGCCTCAATTCGCACTGAGCCGGCGTCGTGTTGATCGCGCAATTGAATGTTGTCTTCTTCGATTGCCAACTGCCTGGCCTGATGGGCTACCCCTGCGCTGAGCTGGGGCGAACCGCTGATGAGGAGGTGGATGGCATCGAACCGGCCGCGACTGGCCTTGTCTAGGAAAACACGCAAACGCTGCCGTTCGGAAGCGCGCAGGCTTTGCAACGTCAGGACGGTGGTCTCCTCTCGGACAAGCATTGGTGCCGATGGTTCGACATCAACTGGCGTAGTGCTTGTGCAGCCACTTACGCTTGGTGCCAGAGCGACAAAGAGGATTATAAAACGCAACATCTTTGGATGACACTATTCGATGATGAAGCCGAGACCGCCCTGGGCGCTTGGCGCGCCCGCACGGATAGCAGCGCGGTCTCGCGGGGGACTTGTCACGGAATTCGTCGGAGCGCCCCCTCCGTTCAAAGCCGGTGCCGCCCGCTCGGTCGGTGCGCTCATCTGGTTTGGGTTGGAGCCTGGTCTTACAATGTAAGGCGTAACTAGAATGACCAGTTCTGACTCCTCTTTTTGAAACGAGGTCGAGCGAAAAAGCGGTCCCAGGATCGCCAGTTCTCCGAGCCAGGGAAAGGCCCTGACATCATTGTTGACGTTCCGCCTGATTAGACCGCCGATTGCGAAGCTCTGGCCGCTGGCGAGTTCGACGACCGTATCGGCTCGGCGCGTGGAAACTGCCGGCACGGAAATTCCGTTGATTTGCACGGCACCTTGCGTCGACAGTTCACTGACTTCGGGCGTTACGTGAATGTTGATTTGATTGTTGCTGAGAACTGTCGGCACAAATTCCAGACTGACGCCGAAGTGACGGAATTCAACCGATACCTGCCTGTTTTCCTGCAGGACAGGAATGGGAAATTCGCCGCCCGCGAGAAAGCTGGCCTTTTCACCCGACATAGCGGTGAGGTTCGGCTCAGCCAGGACGGAAGCTATATGCTCCTTGGCGAGCGCGTCGAGAACCGCGCTGACGTTGACGGCACCGTTGTCGAATCCGATTTCTGCTGTACCGCCACCCTGGGTTGAACCAGACCCAGCGCTTGCAGCGCTTCCGCTTAGAACGCCCACTTTGAAATTGCCGATTTGACCGAAGGCGGACAAGTTGACGCCGAGTGACTTCATGGCGCTGCGTGAGACTTCGGCTACGCGCACGCTGAGGTTAACTTGCAGGGATCCAGCGACCTTGATGTTGTTGACGACTTGCGCTCCGTCGCCCAGATATTGCTCAGTGACTCTTTTTGCGGTGTCGGCGACCTCTGCGTCGGGCGCCGTCCCGCTAAGGATTGCGCCGCGCGGCGTATAGTTGACGCGGATGGGATAGTCGCCGACCTGCTCCCGCAACATGGCGCGTAAATCCCCGATCGGTTGCGTGACAACGATACGCAATTCGGCGAGAGGCTCGCCATTGCCATCCAAGGCGAATAGGCTGGTCCGCCCCGATTTCTTGCCAAAGACGAAGATTGTTTTGCTCGATGGCGCCTGAAAATCCGCGATCGTGGGGTCAGCAACAAAGATGGTCGTGGCTGGCCCGGGCAGATGAACGGTCTCCCCGAGCGAAGAGGAAAGGGTCAGCGTGGCGTTGATGCTATTCGAAGCCGCATGCGGCGGGCCTTTGTCCTGCTTGTTTTGCGCCGCGACACCAAGTGGGAAAGTCACAATAAGCGCGCAGAGGAGATGGCCCAGGTAACGGGGCACTGCAGGTCTTGTAACCTTGTTGGCGATCGCCCGCCAATTGAGCGCAGCGCAAGGATGTTGAAGGATCAGCAAAATAGATCTTCTTTCGATTCGACAAACTATGCGGACGAGGCGTCAGTCAATTCTAGGATGTAACCAATGCCTCGGATGGTCTTGATCCGTGGCGTTGCACCTGATCTGGTCAGATGTCCCCGTAAACGATAAATTCCGACTTCAAGCGCGTTGGCAGACACGTCGTCGTTGAATGAATAGAGGTGATCTTCCAATTGCGCACGGGGCACGATGCGGCCTGCCCGGTTAAGCAGGTGCTCTAGAACACAGAGTTCGCGACGTGCGATCATCATTGGGTGCCCATCAACGAAAACCTGGCGGGCGACCGGATCAAAGTCGAGATTGCCAAATACGAGCCTCAGGTCGGTCATCTGTGTCGCCCGGCGCAGAATGGCTCTCATTCTGGCAATAAGCTCATCGGTAGAGATGGGTTTGAGCAGAAAGTCGTCCGCACCACCGTTGAAGATCGCAATTCGCTTATCGAGATCGTTAAGGCTGCTCATAATGACGGCAGGAACTGAATGCCCGTGGGTCCTCAACTGCCTCAGCCAACCCAAGCCATCGCCATCTGGCAGAGCCAATTCCAGCAGGAGAATTTCATAGCTGGCGCAAGAAAATGCACTCGAAGCCAGTTCCAGAGTACCAACGACATCAACGACGAAGCCGCCATCCCCGAGCGCAAGTCGCATGGCGCGCGCAAGATCCGCATGATGATCCACGAGCAGCGTTCGCATTTCATCTCCTCTCGAAGAGGGACGGCCCATCGAACGCGTCACCGGCGGCCATCTGATCGGAGCACACGGCGCGCAACTCGTCGCAGCTCTCGGAACTGGTCCGAGTCGGAGGGACATGCAAGTCGCTCGGTGGCAATAGGCGCGGGTGAGGACCAACTGACGGGCTCAAATACGCCGGTCGGCGAACCCACGAGGCCAGCAACCCGCGTGCGATTTCTCGTTGCATCATCTCTCCTACGTGCAGCCCCTGCGCTCGCAAGGCAGCGTCGCGGCTCAGAGCCCGATTCCCACAGAGGGTAGGGTTAGCTTTCGAGAAACTGATTGAACAAATCGATTATTTGGATCGAATGCATCCACGGTATGGATGCAGCGCACCATCTTCAACGACTGCGGCGTCCTGATGCACTGTTGTGTCTGTCGTGCTCTGCTTTTTTCGCTGTCCTTCAAGGCTGGCGAGCCTGGTGGAACCTGCGCGTCATTGGCTTGGTAGCTTGAATGCTCAACAACGGAGCGCCCTGCGCAAAGCCGCTCTCATTTCCAAAAAGCCTTGCAATCTGGTTGGAGCACTTCGCGCTCGACACCAAAATAGGCGAGGAAAACTGACGTCTGACAGGGATGTACATGCAACAGCCGATTTGCGGCACCAGCAAACGACCGCGTTCAGGCTGAAGATCGACGACCAACGGCTCCTCGATTTCCGCACTTTTACAAGCTCTTCCTGTGCGGGCGGATGCCGGCAAACAGCAGCACAGGGTCAGCGAAACCGGGAGCGGGCCTGCTTGATCGCCATGATCACATTGCCGCTGTCGCGCGTGCGGAGCGGAATGCAATCGGTCCAGCCGGCGGCAATCCGGTCAGCACCATCGTCTGCACGAAGCTCCCTGACGAAGACGTGCCCGAATGCGCTCAACAAAGCCGGGCGGCGGATCTTTCCAATCGCCGAAGGTGCGGGCTGGCACCGAGCGGCGAACTGCGAACTCATTCCTGCCCGGCGGCGCTGGCCGCCGCGAGCGTCGATGCGGACCCAGCCGCTCCGAATCCTCCCACAACACGATGAGCGCGTCGCGGACATCGCTGCCGTAACAGCGGCTGCGGCTCTTGCCCGCAGACGGCCTCTGCTCACGACGGTTCATAAGACGGATCGCGCGCTTGCGAATAATAGCCGGTTACCGCCTCGAACTCATCCAGAATGCGCCGCTTGTCAACGCCGCAATAAAGCTCCACGATCGCCGCTTCACCGTGTCGCCATGCTGAGCCGCGCCATCCTTCCCCCGAACCGGAATGGCACGACCTGTCCATCCCCTTTGGAACAGGACACTATTGGTAACATTTTGCTTGAGGCAATGCGGCTCGTTGCCTTCCTTTTCGCTGACCGGAAGGGTACCGGAAGTCGTCTATCGCATCTTACCCGCTGAAAGCGGCAACACCTCGACCTCAATCGCAGATCATAGGAAATAGACGATCGCGTCGGGGCCTCAGCATCGGTTCACCGGGTTTCCGTCATCGACTGAAGCGAATTGCCCCATCGACCGTCACCGGGTGGGCCGCGATACGTCGCCGTATATGATTAGCGAGCGCACGTAGCGGAGCCATAGCTCTCCACCCAGCCATGTTCCCCTAGTTGGAAAATGTCCGGCGGACCAGAGGTGCTGTCGTCAGCTTTTCCTGAATAGCGGCCAAGGCAATCCCTACCAGTCCATCACCACCTTGCCGGAACTGCCGCTCTTCATCGCATCGAAACCGATCTGAAAATCGTCGATGCCGATGCGGTGGGTGATCAGGCCGGAGACATCCAGCGGACCCTGCACAAGCGCGATCATCTTGTACCAGGTTTCGAACATCTCGCGGCCGTAGATGCCTTTGAGATGCAGCATCTTGAAGATGACCTTGTTCCAGTCGATCTCGAAGCCGGTCGGCGCGATGCCCAGAATGGCGATCTTGCCGCCATTGTTCATGGTGTCGATCATGTCGCGGAAAGCGGGGGCGGCGCCTGACATTTCGAGGCCGACGTCGAACCCCTCGGTCATGCCGAGCACCGGCATGACGTCGCGCAGCTTCTCCTTCGAGGCGTCGACGACATGCTGGACGCCGAGTTTCTTGGCTAGCGCCAGCCGCACCGGGTTGATGTCAGTGATGACCACTTTGCGCGCGCCGACGCATTGGGCGACGAGCGCGCCCATGATGCCGATCGGCCCGGCGCCAGTCACCAGCACGTCCTCGCCGACCAGATCGAAGGACAATGCGGTGTGGACGGCATTGCCCAAGGGATCGAAGATCGCGGCAATCTCATCGGGCACATCGTCGGGGATCGGCACGACATTGTGCTGCGGGATCGCCAGATACTCGCCGAAGGCGCCTGGACGGTTGACGCCGACGCCGAGCGTGTTGCGGCACAGATGCCCTCGCCCGGCGCGACAGTTGCGGCAATGGCCGCAGACGATGTGGCCTTCGCCCGATACACGCTGGCCGACCTTGTATTCGGTGACCGCTGCGCCGAAATCGGCAACGGTGCCGACGAATTCATGGCCCGTCACCATCGGCACCGGCACCGTCTTCTGCGCCCACTGGTCCCAATTGTAGATGTGCACGTCGGTGCCGCAGATCGCCGTCTTCTTGATCTTGATCAGCACGTCGTTGGGGCCGATTTCCGGCACCGGCACCTCTTCCATCCAGATGCCCGGTTCGGCCTTGGCCTTCACAAGCGCCTTCATCATGTTCGACATCAGGATTTCCCTATTCCGTGATTGCGCTTCTGGCGAGATAGCCTGCACAACGGGAAGGTAGGCCACTAACTCGTTTGAACGTCCGGAATGGTCAGCCCCGCCTGCTCAGCCTCGCGGCGCAAATTCTGACGGGGCCTGGGGCCGATCTGCTGGATCACCAATCCGGCTGCCAGTGAGCCAAGGTCGCCGCAAGTCTGCAGGTCGCGGCCTTGCGTGTAGCCATGCAGGAAGCCGGCGGCATAGAGATCGCCGGCGCCCGTCGTGTCGACCAGTTCCTTGATGGCGGTCGCCTTGATCACCACGGTCTCGTCGCCGCGCACGATCACCGAGCCTTTTTCCGAGCGGGTGACGGCGGCGATCCGGCAATCCTTGCGGATCTGGGCCAGCGCCTCGTCGAACGACGATGTCTGGTAGAGCGACTTGATCTCGTGGCTGTTGGCAAAGACGATGTCGACCGTGCCCGAGCGCACCAGGTCGAGGAATTCGTCGCGGTAGCGGTCGACGCAGAACGAATCCGACAGCGTCATCGACACTTCTCGGCCTGCCGCGTGCGCCAGCTTCGCCGTCTGGCGGATTGCCTCCTTGGCGCGCGGCGGGTCCCACAGATAGCCTTCGAAATAGGTGACCTTGGCGCCGGACGCCTTGTCGGCTTCGACATCCTCAGGGCCAAGCTCGACGCAGGCGCCGAGATAGGTGTTCATCGAGCGCTCGCCGTCGGGCGTGACGAAGATCATCGAGCGCGCCGTCGGCGGCTCACCCTTGAGCGGCGTGGTGCCGAAGGCGACGCCCTGCGCATGGATGTCGTGGGCGTAGATTTCGCCCAGCGCATCGTTGGAGACCTTGCCGAAGAAGGCCGCGCGGCCGCCAAAGCTGGCGACGCCGGCCGCCGTGTTGCCGGCGCTGCCGCCGGACGCTTCGATCGCCGGGCCCATGCGGCTGTAGAGCAGTTCGGCGCGTTGTGTGTCGATGAGGTTCATCGCGCCCTTGATGATGCCGTTGGTCTCGAGGAATTCCTCGTCGCACTGGGCGATGATGTCGACAATGGCATTGCCGATGCAAAGCACGTCATAATCCGGCATCAAAATCTCCGCCAAAACCCGAGCCGGCTTCTTGCCACGCCGGCCGGGCGTGGTCTCGCGAGTTGAAATGGGTTGCCGCATGCGCTTGATCCAGCCGCCCTCACGCAGCTGCCGGTCCGGCTTCACGCAGCAAATCGTCAGCTTTGTCCGTCTTCTCCCAAGTGAACTCAGGCTCTTCACGCCCGAAGTGTCCGTATGTCGCCGTCTTGCGGTATATCGGCCGTAAGAGATCAAGCATCTTGATGATGCCTTTCGGTCGGAGATTGAAAACCTCGAGAACAAGGCGCTCGATCCTTTTTTCCTCGATCCTTGCGGTTCCGAAGGTATTGACCATGACAGAAACCGGACTGGCCACGCCGATCGCGTAGGCAAGCTGAACCTCGCAGACCTCCGCAAGGCCGCTGGCAACGATGTTCTTCGCGACATACCGGGCGGCATAGGCCGCCGAGCGGTCAACCTTGGATGGGTCCTTGCCCGAAAAGGCACCGCCGCCGTGACGCCCGGTCCCACCGTAGGAATCGACGATGATCTTCCGTCCTGTGAGGCCGCAGTCGCCGGCAGGCCCACCGACCACGAACCGCCCTGTTGGGTTGACCAGAAATCTGATCCCCGAAGTATCCAGGTGGGCCGGCAGGACCGGTTTTATGATCTCCTCAATGACGCCTTCGCGGACCGTGGCTTGTGAGACCGCTTCGTCATGCTGCGTTGACAGGACTATGGTATCCAGCGCCACCGGGCGGAGCCCTTCGTAGCGTACCGACACTTGAGATTTCACGTCCGGACGCAGCCAGCCAAGCTGTCCCGCTTTCCGGACCTCGGCCTGTCTTTTCGTCAAATGGTGAGCGAGTTGGATCGGCAGGGGCATCAATGTATCCGTCTCGTTGCATGCGAATCCAAACATGATGCCCTGATCCCCTGCCCCTTGCCCGAGATCCTGCCCTCGTCCTTCATCAACGCCCTGGCTTATGTCGGGCGACTGCTCGGTGAGGGCCAGAACGACGGCGCAACGTCGACCATCAAAGCCAATCGCATCATCGTCGTAGCCAATATCGAGTATCGTATCGCGGGCGACTTGGCTGTAATCGATGTGGGCATGGCTGGTGATCTCGCCAGCCACAACGACCATCCCCGTCTTCACCAACACTTCACAGGCGACGCGCGCCTTCGGATCGGTGCGCAGGACCGCATCGAGAATGGCATCGGAGATGTTGTCTGCCATCTTATCGGGGTGTCCCGCGCCGACGGATTCGGAAGAGAACACGAACTGCCTGGTCATAAAAATGCCCTCGCTTCAAGTGCTGGAGTTAGTGAGGAGTTTCTGGATTGGGGTGGCTTATCGGTCGGGGATGCCGGGAACATCGAACGCAGTGCAGAAGTCGGCAACGTCTCTTCGTACGCTCGCATGAACTTCCTGGTCATCGGGCTGGCGGCAGACCGAGTCGATGAAAGCGGCGATCTGCACCATCTCCGTTTCGCGCATGCCCATGGACGTCACCGCTGGTGTCCCTAAGCGGATGCCGCTTGTCAGCGCCGGATGCCGCCGGTCGCCCGGGACCATATTGAAATTCGCAATGATGCCTGCACGCGATAAGCGCTCCGCATAGGCTTTGCCTGACAGCGACCGGTCCCGAAGATCAAGGATCAGCATGTGATTGTCAGTGCCCCCGGTGACGAGTTCATAACCTCGCTCCAGAAGTGCCTGGGCCAGAGCCTTGGCGTTGTGGACGATCTGCTGACCGTAGACACGAAAGGACGAGTTCGCTGCTTCCTGCAAAGCGACGGCAAGCGCGGCGATAGTATTCATATGCGGTCCGCCTTGCAGAAGAGGGAACACGGCGCGGTCTATACGTTTGGCCAGATTGTGTTTGCTCTTCGGATGATGGAGGGGCTGATAACGGTCTTCATTCCTTGATAAAATGAAGCCACCCCGGGGACCGCGGATCGACTTGTGAGAGGTGCTGGTGACCACATCGCAATGGGACACGGGGTTCGGATGCACTCCTGCGACAACCAGGCCGCAGATGTGGGCGATGTCAGCCACCAGATACGAGTTCACCTCCGAAGCAATTTCGGCCATTGCCGCGTAGTCAAAAATACGCGGATAAGCAGTTCCGCCGACCCAAATTAGCTTCGGGCGTTCCCGCTTGGCGGTCTCGCGCAAGTGGTCATAGTCAATTTGCTGTGTCTTTTCGTGCAGCCTGTACGGGACGCGCTGATAATCGCTGCCGGAAAAATTGACGGACCAACCGTGAGTCAGATGGCCGCCTTCGGGTAAAGGCAAGCCCATGACTTTGTCACGGGGGCTCAAAAGCGCGCGATAGACAGCCTGGTTGGCTGGCGAGCCTGAATAAGGCTGGACGTTGGCATGTTCACTGCCAAATAGCGCTTTCAGGCGCTCGATCGCGAGGGTCTCAAGCTCATCGACGATCTCGTTTCCGGCGTAGTAGCGCGCACCGGGGTATCCCTCGGCATACTTGTTGGTGAAAATCGACCCGGTCGCTTCCAACACCGCCGAGGAGGCAAAGTTCTCGGAGGCGATCAGTTTGAGAGTTGTCCGCTCCTGACGCTCCTGTCTTAGAAGCAGTTCGTGAACGCGGGAGTCGACGGCGGCTAAGTGAGGCCGCCCGTAAGTGTCGGGCTGCGCGATGGCGCCGCCGGCGGAGTTATCCATGGTAGTCGCGCTCCATTTGGACTGATCTATTTCACGATCAAGCAGGCGGTCCCTTCAACCGCGCGTCTTGTATTGCTTCCAGGCGTTGTAGGTCTCTTTTATGATGGCCATCATCGTGGGGCAGGAGATCGACCACCAATTGAGCCAGCTCGCCATCCTTGCCTCCTGCTTGCATATGGTACGAAGACTGCGGACGTTGTTCGTTGCAGCAAAGAAAGTTGGCTCTGACCAGCCGCCGAACGTGGCGTCGAACCTGCTCGCGAGGCAGACCGGTAATATCGGCCAGCTCGCCGACGGTTAGATCCGCATGCGCGCAAAGGCCCAGGATTCGAAGGCGATCAAGATGCGCTGCCGTCCTTAGGCGATTTACCAGTGTCAACATTGGTTAGCATCAACCCGGACGGGATGCAGCAAGCCGCTAGCCCTTCTATCCCCATCAATCCGCATGAGACCTCTCTCGTCATTTGCTGTAAATCCGCTGGTATGGATGCTAATGGAAGATAGATCACAGTCCTTTCTACGACTAAGACGCCAGATATTGGGGCTAATGTACCACCTGACAGGAGACTACACTCACGAACATTATGTGAATTTTTTTTAACGTTGCTGAGAATCAAGGGGGAGGTTTGGCGAATGTCTCGCCGTCGACTGTCGAATCCTGCCCGACGGGATTATAGGGTGCGTAGCCTGCTTGTCCTTTCCACATGACCAGCGACGATGGGGCGAAGGCGGCAGACATAGCTCTGGAGCATGCTGCGGTATCTTTGGCCTGAAGCCGAGGAAGGCGGACCGTGGCTTCCGCGCCGCTGCCGGGAGCCCGCGAACAGGCCAAGTGGATCAGCCGGGTGTTGCCGTCATAGAGCGTGAGACCCAAAGCTGGCCAGCCGCGCCCTGAGGCTGACGCACCGCTCAGCGTCCACCTTGCTCTCGAAGCCCATCGGCATAGCGCCGATAACGACTTGACCGCGTGCGTGTCGACGAGCGATCGGTGAGCGCAAGGATCGAGGGTGCAGTGCAGGATAATGCTGTTTTAAATCAGCGCTGTTTTCAGCCGACTGCCTTGAGCGTGGCACGAGGATATAGGCCCAAGGCAGGAGATCATCGTCTGCTGTTCGGGAGGCCGCCCTGGGCGCGCGACAGCCGTTCCTTCGGCTGCGCCGCTCCGCCACCATCCGCGCCGTGCCTTCCGGAGACCATTCCCGCTACCGGCCGGCGCCCGTGAAAACCTCGACCCGGCGCACCGGCTCGAGATGGCTGGGCTCAGCGTAACTCTGAAGTCGTCATATACCGAAGTCTTCACAGACTTCGGACATCCCCCTCACAGTCCGATCCAGATGGCGTCAGGAACACCGCTTGCGTTGATGCGGATGAACCCCTGCTTGTGCCACAATGACCCTTATGTCAGCGCGCGAGCCAAAGCTTCCGCGCAAGGCGACGGCTAGGATAAGGCAATGCCGACGAAGGGCACATTGCTTGCCACACTCTGGAATGATGGCATGCTCGGAAGGCCTAGGCTTTGCTCAGGGCCGCCTGCAAGGCGCGCTTTGAGGTTATTCACATAGCCTTCTGCGTAGTCCTGCGCCGTCGAGACCGAAAGATCAATGCCTGCCGCCAAGGCCTCTTCCATCAGGTGCTTTACGAGCCCATTTCGAATGGCCAGCTTGACCTCGGGGCCTGCGATAAGGCCGATCGCCTGCGCGGCCATATTGAGGCCAGCTTCCTCCAGCGCTCGCTTCATATCGCCTCCGTTAATGGCCGTACGCAGGAGATTGGCTGCTTGCGACTCAGCCTCGAGAACCATCGAGGCAAGATCGGCTACTTGTCCGAGGCCCGGAATGAAGCTGAGCAGTCCCACCGCCGTTGCCGCCAAGTCGAGCACTTTCGTCTCGATTTTGAGCACGGAGTCGACGACGTGCATGACGGCCCCGCCGTTCTTTTTGGCTGACTTAATGTCAGGCTGGTCCATCAGGCCCATCTTCATGTCCGCGACGGCATTCTGCTCTTCTGCGGTTTGGGCGCCGTGGGTGATTGGCTGCTGAACGTTGCGGTTCGCAGACGACATGTTTGTGCAAAAATGGGCAAAGTCTTTTTTGCTGATATTGCCGGAATCAACCGTATGCCCGCCGCCAAAGTCGAAGAATTTATGATGGGTCTTATAGCCCGTGATCGAATTGTTCAGGAGGCCAAACAAAAGAGGATCTGAAAGGAGCTGAGAGGCTGCTTCCCGCACTTTCGGATCAAGGCTCTTGTCGTCTTTCATTTTCGCCAGTTTGTCGCGAGTCAGAACACCGCTTCCAAAGAACGTGTCCTGATGGTCCTTGATCATCTCGACCGTATTCAGCTCAGTTTGCGTGAGGCTCATCGACGATGAGGCGACTTGCAGGAAATCCTCTTTGTGCATCTTCCCTTTCGAGCCACCGCACAACTGGTTCCAAGCATCGGGGTGATCGAGGAAATATTGCGCCGCCGCAATGACCTGGGGCGGAAATTTGCCGTTTTTCGATTCGCCGCCGACCATTTTCTTGAACTCATCCAGACTCAGGTCCTTGGACAGATTTTCGGAGTACCGGTAAAACTCCCGCAAGGCATCGCTCAAGGTCATGACCGAAGGCTGCAAACCTCCGCTGCCGTCGGATGGTATGTAGTTCTGCTCGTAGCTTCGCGCTTGGGCTTCCTGAAATGCAGCAACTTGTGGGTGGTGGTTTGAAAATCCGGCCAAGTCCTTGGCGTTGATCTTGCCTCCACAGCGGCCGTCGCCCTGCGAGCCAATCGCATAAAAAAGTCCCGAATCCTGCTGCAGTCCCTGGATCGCCGCTTTCAGATCCGGTGGCGTAGAGGGATCATTGGCTTTGTCGGTCAACGACTTCCAAGTAAGCGGGCATTGGTCCTTGTGACGGTTGAGTACCGCAACAATCTGCAACTCAGCCGTGGTCAGCGACCCACCGTTCCACGTGATTCCGGGGCTCGGCCTGGGAGCCGGCTCGATCTTCGGAGTGACGCCGAGCAGATGTTGGGCTTCAGTCGCCTTGGAGCGTTGCGATTGGTCCTCCTTGAGAGCCGCCCTCATATTTGGCGGCAGCAGATCCAGTGGGTGTTGCTCCAAGCCATTCAATGTCAAGACATCCGGTGCCAGATGGCCCAAAGGGTCCTGCCGCAATTTATCCATTGTCGAATCAAGATTCGACGCTGGCAGATCCCCTTGCGCGAAAGAGCCGGGCTTGTCTGCCAGCACACAAGTGGACAGCATCGCTTCGAAGCACGATGCACTTTGCTGATGCTGGGTCGCAAAATGGGAAACTTTCAGGCCCGGCCAACCCCTTGCGGACTGTAGCGAATTTGAGCGGTAGAAAGTTGAAAGATTACTGGCCGACATTATGCATCCTCAGACGTGACGTTGAAATCCCCACAAGAGACCCCGACAGAAGATCCCTTGCGTTTCACAAAATTCGACAATTCCAAGCGTCGGCAGGTCACGAATGCGCCTGCCCTGCCTTCAATTGCTGTGTTCCGGGCCGGCTCCAAGGTTCGGTCCAACACAATGGCCGGAGTCACCGCGAGAGCTGCCGGGACTCATCATGAGCGGATTAGCTTTCGAGAAACTGACGAGTTTGCGAAGAGTTCACAAAGGGGTAGCCGCAGTCATGTTCTTCAGAGCTGCGGGAAATCCTCAATGTTCATTTCTTGCCCAGCTCAGGCTTCCCGCCAACGCTATCCTGTTGTGGGATGTCAGAAGAATAAGAAGCATCCGGTCGTCCGTCGCGAACGACCGTAGTGGAGGAGCCGCGAAACAAGATCAGCACTGATTCCTTTGGCGTTGCCGCTATGTGAGTCTGCGCCTGCGCCTGCGCCACCAAGCCGTTAAAGGTCTGCTCCACGAGTGCGACGAAGCGCGGTGGACCGGAAACGAAGACGAGGCCATTGCCTGGCACGGGTTTGACCACATAGCGCTCGTCGGAGATATCAAGCTTGTCGAGAGCCCCCTTGAACGCATCGAAGCGAATCGACGTCATCAAAAGCATTCGAGTTTGCGATTCTTGTGCAGCAGACACATAGAGCACAAGGCCGTCATAGTACCATTGTAGACCGTAAAGGTTCGTCAAGCGGTCGAGGAACGCGCGCGGTGGCAAATCAGGCATACGTCCGCGAATTCGCCCCTTCACCGCAGGACTGATGTTGACCCTGATATTCAGGTTGTTGCCGAATTCCTGCAACGCTGCAGCGAGCTCCTGATCCAGAACCGTGTATCTATAGGGTGTCGCCGGAAGGGACAGCGGGACTGCATGCGCCGGGTGAATCCCGGTGGACAGAAAAAACCCGGCACAAAGAAGTCTCAAAACATGCAGGGTGACGGGTTGGATAAGCGTTCTCGGCATGTCGCACTGATAAACCAAACGCTGAAATCATCACAAGTGACTAAATTGCCGAAGAGATTTTAGATTGTCGAAATGACGCCGCCGTTAGTCAGCTTGTTGTCAGCTTGCCCCCCTAGGAGTGTTGCGCCGACACCGGGTGATGAATGGGCGGGGCTCGCCCGGTCAGAGAGAGCAACCGAGTCCTTACATGATGATGCCTGTCACGTCGATCTCTGCCACTCTAACGGCTGGCCTCCCCAGGGTCGGATCACCGTCGATTGTCGAGCAGGCCCAGTTTGAGCGCGCCTTAGGGCATGCAGCCGACTCGCTGAAAAACGATGCCGCCGCGGGGCCAGCGAGTGCGGCGCCAGTTGCTGCGGCGATGGATGTTCAGCGCGCGGCTGCGCCGACGAGCGGCATGGGCGATCGCGTGTTGCAGACGATTTCCTCCCTATATCCACACAACACTGTTTCCTTCCCCGCGCTCGACCATGACATAGCCCTTTCGAAGGGCGCTCTACCGGGACCGGCGCAGAAGCTTCCCGTTCCAGGTGAGGCGGGAACCGGAATCTCGGGCATTCCCCAACAAGGGCAAGACTTCGAAACGATGATGGCTGGTCTTCGGGATGTTTACAACGGCGTCACCCAGGTGGCGCTTATCTCCAAAGGCGTCAGCGGCGTCACATCATCCGTGAATAAACTTTTGAAGGAAGGCTGAACCGCGCGCATGATTGGCTTGGCCGAGGGCGAAATCATGCGTGGCCTGTCAGGGTGGCGGTCGGTTAGACTTGTCATGCTGCCAGTTCTCGTCGCCCTCACTGCTTGCAAAGCCGACCTCTACACGCAATTGCAAGAGCGTGAGGCAAATGAAATGCTCGCACTTCTTGAAGACAACGGGGTCGCCGCGATCCGGGTGGTCGCCAAGGATGGAACCAGCACGATCCAGGTTGACGAAAAGCTGCTCGCCTTCTCAATCAACCTTCTGAACGCCAAGGGGCTGCCGCGCCAATCCTTCAAGAACCTCGGTGAGATATTCCAAGGATCAGGCCTGATTGCCTCGCCGACCGAAGAGCGTGCCCGTTACGTGTATGCCCTGAGCGAAGAGTTGTCGCGGACGATCAGCGATATCGATGGCGTTTTTTCTGTACGTGTTCACGTCGTGCTGCCGCATAACGACCTTGTGCGAGCCGGTGCCACGCCATCCTCGGCCTCGGTGTTTATCAGGCACGACGCAAAAACAAATGTCGCGGCTCTGCTGCCAAAGATAAAGATGCTTGTAGCCGACAGCATCGAAGGCCTGTCCTACGATAAGGTGGAAGTGGTTTTGGTGCCGGTAGAACGTTCCGCACACGAGCAACGGCCCGATCCGACTGCTGTTTTGCCACAAGCATCACTACCTCTTCCTGCGCCACTTCTGGCGACCGTAACAGGTTTTGCCGCAGCCGTATTCGCCGTGGCCTGTTATCTCTTGATCGGCGTTGTTACGCGTCGGCGCAAGCAATCAACCGGCGTTTCCAAGGTCGAGGGGCGCCGGGATGCTTCTGCTGTCGAGGCCATTCGCAAAAGAATGCCTGCAATTGGACGTGGGTGACATCTCATTGCCAATGCCTATACAGACCGCCCGACCTGATGGTCCGCACTTTCCGGGCGCGAGCGAGCTTGCGGCTTCGGCCCATCCAACCCGTCTTGCGGCGCGTCTTGATCCAGCGTTATCGGCCGAAACGTTAGTGAAGTTGCAGAAGTGTTCCAGACTGCATCCAAGGCTGGCAGAATTGCTGGGCAACGATGACGTGGATCTGAACCACATCGGCTGCAGGCCGGACCTTCTACGCGGGCATGATCCATATCGAGCGACCCTTCTTGCTGGTAGTATCTGGCATGCCCGTTCGCTGGTCGCGTTTGTCTCTCAGCCTGAGCTTGCCATCCTTGTTAAACGCATCGGCGTGGATGCACACGCATTCGGAATCCGACACCTGCTGCATGCTGTTGACAAAAGACTGATCTCGGACCCAGAAAAACTCGCTCAGCAAATCGAATACGATGGACACGCATGTCTTGGAGCTTGGCTCCAGGACAGTTCAGCGACCGAGCGTAACCGCGTGCTTCTTCGATTGCCCGAGGGGACTGCCGCGGAGACTCCAGCACATGAGCATTGGACCGCCGCCGGCCAATTGCTTTCACTTGTAGTAGCTCATTTTGAGACAGAGACCCCGGTGAAATGACAGTCGAACTTTCCGAGGGGCCAATAGCGCCGCAGATGCGTCCAGTCGGACCACTGATACCCGCGAGCGAGCTCGAAACCTGGCACAGCGCCGCGCAAGCCCTTGCCGCGGCAGAACGGCATCGGCAGCGCGTTCGAAACTGGGCACGCGCGGTTTACCAGCGGGCGTGGGCGCGCGGCCACATGGAGGGCTCGAATGCAGGCACCGAGGAGATGGCAGGGTTGATTGCGGAGACAATCTCCGAAATCGCGCGACGAAAGGCGGCTCTGGAGCAGGAATTGCCGCAGCTCGTGATGGAAATATTGAGCGATCTTATCGGCGCTTTCGATCCGGGCGAGCTATTGGTGAGGGCTGTTCGTCACGCCATAGAGTGTCAATACAGCGGCGCCGACGTTTGCCTTCATGTTTCTCCCATGCAAGTCGACATGCTTGCACGAGAGTTTGCTCGATGCGACGGCCAGGATGGTCGACCAAGGGTGCGGATCGAGCCCGACCCGACATTGTCGCCGCAACGCTGCGTGCTGTGGAGCGAGTACGGCAATGTTGACCTTGGACTTGACGCCCAGATGCGCGCGCTGCGCCTTGGTTTCGGGACGCTCTGTGAGAAAGGCGAGCTATGAGAAAGCCCGTCCCAGAACATAACGCTGACGCCCACACTCGAGCTCTCGTTCCAGCAATCTCGTCTTTGAGGGCTGCGGCCAAGCGAATTGACACGCGTGCGGTGCGCGGTCGGATCACGCGGGCTATCGGCACACTGGTTCATGCCGTCTTGCCAGACACTCGTATTGGGGAACTTTGCCTCCTAGAGGACCCGCGAACCGGGCTGTCGCTCGAGGCCGAGGTGATCGGCCTGTCGGGTGATGGTGTATTGCTGACACCGATCGGGGACTTGGTGGGCCTATCCAGCCGCGCAGAGGTCGTGGCCACTGGCCGAATGCGTGAGGTGCCCGTCGGCGGCGATTTGCTCGGTCGCGTGATCGACAGTCGTTGCCGCCCATTGGACGGCAAAGGCGAAATCAAGACCGTCGAAACTCGGCCCCTGCATGGCAGAGCCCCCAATCCGATGACGAGGCGCATGATTGAGCGGCCATTCCCGCTTGGGGTCCGTGTCCTCGATGGTCTGCTGACGTGCGGCGAGGGCCAGCGGATCGGGATTTATGGCGAGCCAGGTGGTGGCAAGTCGACGCTGTTGTCACAGATCGTAAAGGGTGCCGCCGCTGACGTCGTCATAGTGGCGCTCATAGGCGAACGTGGACGGGAAGTTCGTGAATTCATCGAAAGGAATCTTGGTGAAGAGGGCCTTCTCCGTACGGTCGTCGTGGTTGAAACATCCGACCGCTCGGCGGTAGAGCGTGCGCAATGCGCTCCAATGGCGACTGCGCTCGCGGAATATTTCCGCGATCAAGGCCTACGCGTTGCTCTCATGCTGGATTCGCTGACGCGCTTCTGCCGCGCTATGCGCGAAATAGGCCTTGCTGCGGGTGAGCCGCCGACGCGACGGGGCTTTCCTCCTTCCGTTTTTGGCATGCTGCCAGGCCTGCTCGAGCGCGCCGGCATGGGTGAGCGGGGCTCAATCACGGCCTTCTATACGGTGCTTGTAGAGGGTGATGGCACGGGTGATCCAATCGCCGAGGAATCGCGTGGTATTCTCGATGGCCATGTCATCCTCTCACGCGCTATTGCGGCGCGATCGCATTTCCCCGCTATTGATGTGCTGCAGAGTCGCAGCCGCGTCATGGATGCAGTCGTTTCGGGGACACATCGCAAGGCAGCATCCATTTTCCGCGAGCTCCTGTCGCGCTATGCCGAGACCGAGTTCTTGATCAATGTTGGCGAATACAAGCCAGGTGGAGATCCCCTGACTGACCGGGCTGTCGCGTCAATCGACGAACTGAGGGAGTTTCTGCGCCAGAGCGAAGATGACGCGTCAGATTTCGAGGAGACGGTCGCATGGATGTCGCGTCTGACCGCGTAAACTGGATTCAGTCTTCGAGTATACGGCTTCTGAAGGAAATGCAAGAGCGTCGTGCCCTTGGCGAGCTGTCCAAGAAGGAAGCCCAGCGCGATGTGGCCGCCTCAGCCGTACAAAATGCCTCTAGGGAGCTTGCAATGATACAGCAACATTGTTCAAGAAAAGAAGCAGCGCTCTATCAGCATCTGATGTCACTCGACAACTTGTCTAGCGCAGCGCTCGACCGTCACCGCCTTCACACTGAACAACTTGCCGCTGAGATCAATTCCAGACGGCAGATGCTTGATGATACCCAAATCGCTCAAGAGGAGGCTGAGATGGCGGCGTCCAGGACGAGGGAGCTATGGGTCATATGTTCGGCGGCAAGGGACAAATGGCAACAAATCGAGGACGACGTGCGGCGCGCCGTCGAGACTCATTCGGAGGCCGCAGCCGAGATCGAGGCCGACGATGAGATACTGCTGAAATATGCGAGGGGGTCGCTTGCCTAAATGCCGCGCAACCGGATCCGACGGTCGCAAGAGGTCGTCCGAATGACACGACCGTGCAGTCTTTGATAGGCGCTGCGGTCACACCCGCCATGTTCGAACCAGTTCTGAAACTGTCCCACACGGTTGTCTCGTGGCTCAATGATACAGCAGCGCCGCGCACGCCGTTTCAAAGCCGGATCAACGAGGTGCCGCTATCGGTGCGAACGGCAGGGCTTGTCTGGCAGCAGGAACCTGCTGCCATTCCGATGCTTGACTGCGTCTGGAGAGTGGGAGCCGAAACGGTCATCTTGTCACTGTCGCGCCCGCTCGTAGAGGAGTTCATCACGACAGTGCAGAACGGCTTGGCCTTCCCTTCCGAGCCAACTGCTTCGCTAATTCTCGAACTCGCTCTGGAGCCGCTTGTCACTCGACTGGAGGAGACGACGCGTCTGAACGTGCAACTCGTGCGGGTATGCGAAGCCACGATGCTGGCTCCTCATCTTGAACTCGACATCATTTTCGGCGCGGTCAAGGGCAAGGGCCGTCTATTCCTGTTCACGCCACTTGACGGCTTAGTACCGCCTGCGTTTCGCGCGCTAGGCGAACTGCTTGCCCAGTTGCCGCGGCAGCTGGGCGGGCTGCCTCCAGAGCTCCCGCTCATTGTTGCAGGAGAGGTCGGCACGCTTCGCCTTCCTGCGGCGCTTCTTCGAAGCGCATGTGTCGGTGATGCATTGTTGCCCGATATTGCGCCGTTCGGCCGCGGCCAGATCACCCTAGCTGTCGGCCAGTTGTGCGCCGAGGCGGATCTTGACGGCGATGAATTAATCTTGCGGGGGCCTTTCCGCCCGCGACCGTGTCCTTTGGAGAGTGCGCATATGACACAACCCGGATCGCAACTGGAGCTTACTAAGGATCTCGACGATGTCGAGATCGTGCTTGTCTTTGAATGCGGCCGCTGGCCTATTTCTCTTGGGGAATTAAGAAGTGCCGGCGAAGGGCATATTTTTGAACTTGGATGGCCGATCGACGGCCCGGTCGACATAGTGGCCAATGGTCAGCGTATCGGGCGTGGCGACATTGTCCGCATCGGAGAAGAGCTGGGCATCAGGCTCCGTGGCGGGTTTGCATGCAATGAGTGAAGCTCAGCCGACAATCCTGGCGCTTCTTGCGGTTACCGCCGGACTCGGTCTGCTGGTTTTAGCAGTTGCCACGACAACGGCCTT
This sequence comes from Mesorhizobium sp. M7A.F.Ca.US.011.01.1.1, assembly GCF_003998295.1. Taxonomy (NCBI): domain Bacteria; kingdom Pseudomonadati; phylum Pseudomonadota; class Alphaproteobacteria; order Hyphomicrobiales; family Phyllobacteriaceae; genus Mesorhizobium; species Mesorhizobium sp. M7A.F.Ca.US.011.01.1.1. The sequence continues at coordinate 126,134 of NZ_RZRT01000009.1, read as the reverse complement.
TGTAAAGGTATCAATTGTTCTTTTCCTCGTCCGCAATGCGCTCGGGACCCAGACCATACCACCCAATGTGGTGCTGTACGCCGCGGCGATGATCCTCACTATGTTCGTTAGTGCGCCCGTTGCTGAGCAGACCTATGACCTCATGTCGGATCCCAAGCTCCACTATCAGACATTCGACGACTGGGTAAGCGCCGCTAAAGCCGGAAGTGAGCCCTTGCGCGAGCATCTCAAGAAATTCACAAATGAAGAGCAGCGGCGATTTTTCCTATCTTCGACAGAAAAGGTCTGGCCAGAGGAAATGCACGCTGCAGCCACGCCTGATGACTTTGCAATACTTGTACCATCTTTCTTGCTATCAGAATTGAAGCGCGGATTTGAGATAGGATTTCTACTTTATCTGCCTTTTATTGTTATAGATCTGATAGTGACAACTATCTTGATGGCAATGGGTATGTCGATGGTCTCACCAACTGTTATATCTGTTCCGTTCAAGATCTTCTTGTTTGTTGCCATTGATGGTTGGTCAAAATTGATGCATGGGCTTGTGCTGAGTTATACGTTACCGGGAGGCTGATCATCACTGAATCCAGCATCATTACTCTTATGAGCCAATCACTGGTGGTTTTCATGATCTGGATTCTACCGCCGCTCATTGCATCAGTGGTTGTCGGCCTCGTCATCGGCATCCTCCAGGCGGCGACGCAGATCCAGGATGAAAGCTTGCCGCTCACCGTGAAGCTTCTGGTCGTTGTCGCGGTGATTGGGCTGTTTGCTCCTGTGCTAAGCGCCCCGCTCATAGAGCTAGCCGATCAGATCTTCACCGAGTTTCCCGCAATGACACTTAGCTACTAGTCCGCCCCATGGACGCGCCATCGGCCGATATTCAAATTCTGATCCAGACGGCTTTCGAACTCGTCGTTGCGGCAGGTCTTGGGGCAGCCCGCGCGATGGGCATCATGCTGATCTTTCCCGTATTCACACGCTCGCAGATCAGTGGGCTGATCCGGGGCTGTTTGGCTGTTGGCTTCGCACTACCATGCCTGGCACACGTCAGCGGCGGATTGCCGGCGCTGGATCCTGATACGCGCCTGATCCAGCTAACCCTGCTCGGATTCAAGGAAGTTTTTGTCGGTGTACTCCTTGGCACTTTTCTTGGCATTCCGCTTTGGGGCCTTCAGGCTGCCGGGGAGCTTATCGACAACCAACGCGGCATCAGCAGCCCGACCGCTTCGGCCGATCCCGCGACGAACAGTCAGGCTTCCGCGATGGGCGTTTTTCTGGGGATCACTGCGATTGCCATATTCGTCGGATCAGGAGGCCTGGAAACTTTGATCAGTGTCCTGTACCGCAGCTACTTGATCTGGCCGGTGTATCAGTTTCACCCGACACTGAGCGGGCCAGGAGCAATGGAGTTGTTGGGGCTTCTCGACAGCATAATGCGCACGGCATTATTGGTTTCGGGGCCTGTCGTGTTCTTCCTGATACTGATTGATATATCGATGATGCTGCTGCGTCGCTTTGCCCCGCAATTTAAGGCGAGCCAACTGTCTCCGGCAATCAAGAACATTGTCTTTCCAGTTCTCATGGTCACCTACGCTGCCTATCTGGTGGAGAGCATGAAACTGGAGGTCACACGTGCCAACGGCGTGCTGGAGTGGTTCGACAAATTGCTGCCATGAGCGACACAAGTGAAGAGAAGACACACGCCGCCAGCCCGAAGAAGTTAAGTGAAGCGCGCAAAAAAGGACAGCTGCCACGTAGCTCCGATTTCGTCCGCGCGGTCGGGACTTGCGCTGGGCTCGGCTACCTTTGGCTAAGAGGCAGCGTGATCGAGGACAAATGCCGGGAAGCGCTCCTATTAGCCACCAAGTTGCAGAGCCTACCTTTCGATACCGCGGTGCCGCAGGCATTGGTTGTGCTCGTCCAACTCACAGTCGCGGCTGTTGGCCCGCTGCTTGGAACCCTTGTCGCCGCGGTGATTTTGGCCAGCCTGCTAGCCAATGGTGGATTTGTCTTCTCTCTGGAGCCGATGAAGCTCAGCTTTAAGAAAATTGACCCCTTTGAAGGGCTGAAGCGCTTGGGGTCTGCTCGTTCCATGGTCGAAGTCTGCAAGACCATGTTCAAGGTATTGGTTCTCAGCGCAACCTTTTCCATTGTCCTTCTCGGGATGTGGAAGACAATGGTCCCTCTGCCGATCTGCGGCATGGGCTGTGTTGGCCTCATCTTTATGGAGACAAAATTGCTGATGGGAATTGGCGCCGGCGCACTGCTGGTCGGCGGACTGATCGATCTTCTGCTCCAGCGCGCGTTGTATCTGCGCGAAATGCGCATGACCAATACCGAAGTGACGCGCGAGTCGAAGGATCAGCAAGGAGCGCCAGAGTTGAAAGGTGAACAGCGTCGCATCCGCGAGGAGGCGGCCGACGAGCCTGCGCTTGGCGTGCATCGCGCCACGCTGGTCTTAACAGGAAGGGCGGTCCTGATCGGTCTGCGTTACGTTCGCGGTGAAACCGGGGTGCCGTTCTTAGTTTGCCGTGCCGAAGGTGAGCGCGTTTCACATGTGTTGAGCGAGGCGCGGGCACTACGCCTGACGATCGTCCATGACCATGTCTTAGCGCGTCAGCTGATAGGCACTACAAAACTCGGCCACGCGGTTCCTATGCAATATTTCCAGCCTGTCGCGAAAGCATTCTTTGCCGCAGGCTTGGCCTAGTCATGGAAGTCCACGACTGCCCAGTTCAAAACTGACCTGGCTCCATGCTAGTGGCAAATGTCGGCTGGCCATCCGTGCCCCAGTGTCTCTGTCAGGCCAACCGCGCAACCGCGGGCCTGGGGCAATCACTCCCCTCGGATCTGCCACCCAGCAACTACGGCAAGTCCTCCGGGCATGACCTTGCAGCCTCTGCTGGCCGGTGCGTGGCGCAGTCCGAGGTTTTGAGGCCGGCAGTGCGGATTTGATTGGTGCAGCCGTTGGAATGCCCTCGTCAGCTAGTCGTCAACTAAGCGCCCTATGTTGAACAGCCGTGCTAACTTGAGCTCGGTTGCGAAACATAGGAGTACGAATCGTCATGTATGGTCGAATTGGTGGCTCATCCGATAGTTACCGCGCGCATAATGCCGGCGAGCAATCGGATGCAGGAAGCGAAGGGTTCGCGGACACATTTGCCCGAATGCACTTATCCGGATCGGAAGGTAGCGGCGCCTCATCATCGGCGGCTCCCCAAGCATACTCCCTCAATTCCCGACCTCCTGTGGTGGAGATCAACAGGACTTCCTTCAGGAGACAGGTGAGGCAATTTCATGGTGATGAAATCACGCACATCGCCGACAATCCTCAAGAGTATTCGGAGTTCGTATCGTCACGAGCCAGGCGCACCGCGGACGTTGCTCAGCAATATGGCATCCGTCGAGATACGGAGCACGCGCGATATTTCAGTTACCAATTGGGAGACCGGAGTGCCGGACTGCTGAGAATGGAAGGCGGATTCAGCATGAACGAGTTCGAATCGGAAAGTTGGCGGGAACAATTTCCTGGTCGAACTGAGGTCACTTCCATAGTGGATCTTCAAGTCGCCCATCCGCTCGTCGAAAATGCGGGCGATATTCTGCTGGAGCATCAACTTCGGATAGACGGCGACCGACCGTTGCTGAATTGGCGTGCGGCTAATCCGGAAGCACAAGCGCGCGCGCAGACGATGGGGTTTGTTGAAGTGGATCATGGCGACCTGGTGCTTGACCCTACGCAGCATCCCGACAAATGGACGAAGAACAGTGCCGGTGAGTGGCAGCGTGCAGGCAAACCTCCACTCTATCTCCACAAAACCGAGGATAGCGACAGCAGCGATAGCGGGTCCGACGACGATTTCATGTGATTTGTCGACCCGCCGCCGAGCCTTGCAACTGGTGACGGTTGCAAGGCTGTTGGCAGTGAATGCTAATTGTCCGGCGACAGCCCCGCCTTAGCGCCAGCGCCGCCGAGCAATCCAGCCCATCTCCCAGACAATAAACTGCGGATGCGCATCGTGGGTGCTTGCGAGCGGATTGTATTCGGGCCGGAACTCCGCCTCTTGGAACCGAGCTCTCCCGAATCCAATTTTCTCCACCACACCGTTGGGTCGTTGCGATGCGCCGATCCCGATCGGATCGGCTATGCCTGCTCCGCGCTCGCAGGAAGACCTTCCGCCTCGATCTTGGCGGCGCGATCTCGGCGATAAGTTGGATGGGAGGCAAGATACGCCGCCACGTCAACAGCCGGTAACGCGACATCGCAAATCGGCCCTGACGGTAGCCGATCGACTCCAATCGCCGGACCGCAACTCGCGCAGCGGCATTCGCGGTTTGGCCAGGAGAAATGCTCGCTGACTCACAGCGTGGCCGGCCGCATTCTGAGTGCCCTGTCATGCAGCCTGCGCCGACGGGAGCTCGGCACGCGAATGGCGTGGTTGGCGGCCAAGCCCTGAGGTCAACAAGGACTTACAGAAAGCGGGGGTGAGTTTGCCGCGATGAATTATGACCTTCTCGCGACCGGACCTAGCATCGGCTTCCTCTCGCTCTCGATTGTAGCCGCGCTGTTCGTTGGATTTAACGTGGCAAGCGGTGAATTCGGAATCAGCCAGCCCTTCCAAGTTTCTGGCCATGACGGGGCGACTCGTGTGGATGTGCACCCACATCGGGCTCGGCATCGCACCATTGACCAGCATCTTGGGCTGCAGCTTCATCTCAAACAGCTTTCCTGGCTCGCCACGCAGCGCGACCGGTGCCTCCGGCGGCATCAATTCGTCGGCATTGCACAAATGTTCCAGGTATTTTTGCGCCGGAAATGCGTAGGTCTTCATGCAATCAGTCGTAATGCCGGCTTTTCCTTCATTCAATGCGTTGGCCTGTCCCAGCACCATGTTCAGCAACCCTTTGAGCTGGTCTGTGCGTTCGTGCACTTTGGGTAGCTGGGTGGAGGTGAGTAGCAGGCGTACATTACGCCCCTGCAACCCGGCGAGACAGGTTTGCATCTCAATGGCCTGGGCTCGCAGGTACTGGGCCACATCGTCCACGACCTTACCGGCCTCCTCAGGCTTCATCTGGCGCACTTGGGAGACGACGCTTTGCTGACCGGCCAGATCGAACTGCAAAAGTTCGTCCAATCGTTTGAGCCGCTCCGTCAATACCTCCATTGACAACGCGGCGCCCCCGATTGTCGAGCCTGCCCCCGACGAACTCGCAGCCACCTCTTGCGCTCTCACCTGTGTACTCGCAACTTGATCCGAGCGCGCGAGAACCTTGGCTGCTGGCACTGTGCCGGCGTTCGCAGCGACTGGTGTTGATGGCTGCCCGGCGGCAGAAGTCCCGGCGCGAGCTGCCGACTTATGCTTTGACTTCCCTTTCCTTCGCGCTGTAGTGCCTTCTGACACTGCAGCCGTACCAGCAGTGTCAGCCGGTATCGCAGCGCCTGCCCTGGCCGGCATCGCAGCGCCCGCCTGGGCCTGTGGCGCCATGATGGCTGACGGCGGAGACTGCAGGTTCAACAAGTGCATGGCATCGTGCGCAGTGATCCATGCATCGTCCACGATCCGTTCGAACAGTTTCAATGGGAGGCCGGCATCTGGGTAGGTATGGCTTAGCTTGGTATGCACCTCGTGCAACGCCAATCCAAAATCCGAAAGCCGCTCCATGATTTTTTCTACAACCGCGCAATCATGAGCGTTGAGTGTTTTGCCATCATCCATTATGCCCTTCGCCAAAGAGAGGGCGCGAAGAGCTTCTTGAGCGGCGCTTGCCATCAGCTGCACCACTCCATTTCGACCGACGAGGAGTTCCTTCAAATCTGGCTCGAACCTGCTCGCCCGCAGTTCAATCTTGGCCCGCGCAAGACCGATCCGCTCACGGACCAGCCAGATCCTGACACTCAGTACCGAGCCGGCACGCAGCCGCAGTGCGCACCGCTCGGCTTCCCGCATCACGGGCGTTCCACTGGATAGGCTAGCGGTGGCAGCGCAGGCGGATCGCTGCCGTTCGGAGCGCCATGCCTTTTTTTCCCACCACTTAATTGCCGCCGTATGGTGGTTCTCCACATTTAAAATCAACAGCTCCTGCCGGTCCGCCTGGGAGTAGGAGTAGAGTTTATCGACCATACCTGCCGCTTTCTTGGTCTTTTTGTCCAATTTCGTGATCGTCGACAGGCCAAGTTTGTCTACTTCATTCGCGGCGTCGCACACGATCTGGCAACATCTACGCACCTTGTCGTCTGGCATAATTGTCTGCGCCTCAGCCGCAGGCAGGCTAGCGCGGTACTCCAGAATTGCTGAGGCTGCATCGACGACCCCACTGATCAGCTCCACCGCCTCCTCGGGGACGTCGGTTTTCCTGGCCGCAGCCTCGCAATCAGTCAGTTGTTGAACAAGACTGTTCATTCTGAGCTGTGTCGGACTGATATCTTTATTTGACGATGAGCTGGTGCCTTCCACCTGCGCGGTTGATAGTTGGCTACCGACCGGCGCCATGGCTTCGCCCTCAGACATGGAGGGAGAACCGCGCCGCCTTGCGGCTGCGCCACGTGGCGCTACGGTTCCGCGTGGTGGCGCAGCGGCTCCACGTGGCGGTGTGTTCAGGATTTGATCTTCGCCAATCGAGGCGCCTGGCAGACTTTCGCGGGCATCGCCTGGACCGCGCGCAACTGGAAGGGAGGAGGGCCTCCTATCGGCGTCCCCAGAGCGCATCTGCTCCACAACGGAATCGAATGACTGTCCACCTTCTCCCGCAGCAAGACTTGATTGCGAAAGGGAACTGCTCGCCCGCCCCGCGCGGCTGGCTCCAGTTTCAGCCTGCGATTTCCGTGGTCGGCCAATGCCCTTCATATTGCGTCTCCGTAGTAGGCGAGAATGTGCTGCTATTGTGCTGGCGGCTGACGAGACCAGCGGCATCTTTCGGTTAACGTCACGGTCAGCCAGACCCGCGACGGCGTAATGTTCCCGCCAAAGTGCTTCTCAGTAGCAGGCCAAGATTGGCCCGAGCTCACAGGACTTTCGCAACGTTGCCATCGATGTCCTGAGATTATCAGCGCTTCAGTCCGCCGATTTCCAGGAACAGCGAATGAAATCAGACCAACTCGGCTAGCTCCCCTTCCTAGACACGTGCCTGACGATTTTATTGATGCGTCACTCCTCTCGTTCGCCACCGACAAAGTCACACATTTGCTTCAGAGAAGCGTGTGCGTTGCGTATCACGCGGACCATTTCGATCTATAGTTACAAAAAGTGTCGAGACGGGACCTTTGGATCCGAAGGTCAGGCACGGCCGGCCTAGATAGACCGCTTGGCTGACGATTAGCTGACGATGGGAGTTCTCACGAACAGGGCAAGAAAATCCGACCGCTTCAAGCTTTCGATATGGTGAGAAGAGGATCCGCACCGGCCTCCCAAAGCCGGCAGACCATCCCATGTTCGTACGGTCGCCGACCTTCTCGAAGCCAATGAGCTCACCGCGCCGGGCCGTGATGTGCAGGCGAGAGAATGGTGATGCAAAGACCGAGTTCCTGCTCGTTGCGTGCGCCCGTGGAGCCAGCAAGAATACGGTCATTGCGGTCATGCAGCACGTGGACCGTGTCTCCTGTTCGACACCACAGCATCGAGGATGCAAACGAGCTGCTGCGGCTGCCATTCGGTCGCGGCATGCGTGGACGGCGGGATTGGCCGAACAGCCGAGATCGTGGTCGACTGTTCGATGCGAGAGCAACATCCTGCAGAGCATACGTTTTTGCGCTGGCCGGTTTTTGTCAAAAGCCGTCAGGTTCTCGAAAGCTCCCGCCCTTAGCTTGATCGAGGCTAACCTTTAACACGTCGCCGCCAATGGCAAATGCCGGAGTACCTGATGATAGCAGCAATTGGGAGTGGAGTTGGCAACCTCGGGACTTCCTTGATCCGAAAGGGCCATGGGGATTCGAAATCCGAGCATTCTGGTGATGGCAAGCCGGCTGATGGCAATGATGGCAAGCCAGCTGGTGGGAATGATGGCAAGGCAGCTGGCGGGAACGATCGGGCGGATAACCGGACCGTTTCAAATGATCAACTTCAAGACAACTCACAGTCTGCAGCACAAAGTGAAGCCTTCCAAAGTATCCTGCGATCGTTCGCGTTCCAATTCGCGAACGATGCGATGGCTGAGGCCGATGAAGCTTTGGATGACACAGAAGATGCCTGACGCGGGAAATCCGGCGTGAGGTCATACAGGCCGTTATTGACGGCACAACTCCAACAGAAAAAGGAATGATCATGGCTGCAGTTGATAATAATAAAAAATCAGGCAATACCAATACCAGTAGCGCCGGCAATACCGATAAAACTAACAGTGGCACTCCCGGCAATACAAGCGGAGCTGATGCTACTGCTTTTCAGGCGCAAGTGCAGGAACTAACCAATGTTAGCTTGGAGGCGACGAAAAGGAGTGTCCAGTTGCGCACTCTAACGACCAATCTCCAGACCATCAAGAAGGCCGCCGACGAACGCGTTTCGTAATGTCGGAAGCGGGTTTTAGACTGCCCCCTAGCGCGTCTCCTTATTGACGCGACGTAGTCCCGAAATGAGCCGCATGGCAATTGCCATGCGGCTTCTATCCTGTTTGAGAGATGCTCTGTGGATGACGCCGTTTCCCTCCGTTTCGAAGTGCGTTCGGGGCACTATTGCGGTCTGACCGGCAAGACGGATCTTCAAAAGTGTTTAATCGGCAGCGGCTTCGATGCCGATTTGGTCTTTGTCGAGCAGGGACTGGCACCGCATCACCTTCGTGTAACTCTTCTTGGCAAGTCGATCGAACTGGAGGCGCTTGCACCCGGACTCAGTATCGAGGGCAACCGGAATATCGCCGCAGGCCAGTCCGTTGTTGTGCCCCTTCCTGTCGTCCTGCTCGTAGGCGAGATGTCCATTGCTTTGTCCGTGCAGGATGCAGAGCCGCCTGGTTCGACCGGCATACCGCGCCTACCGATCGGTGTGCTCGCCATGGTCATAATCAGCTCACTCGGGATCGGCGCGCTTTCAGGCACGATCTCCTATCTTGGCAATGCAAGTGGATCGAGCCCCAATTCACTTCGGGCTGAAGTCGCGTCCAGAACGATCAGTCACCGCGCTGACAATGAACTTACGGAGGCAGCGGCCCAAGAGCTGCAGGAGGAAGTCGATCGAGCGGGTCTTCTCGACGTCAAGATTGGGTCGGCAAAGGGTGTTGTGACCGCCGAAGGCACCGTCACGTCTGAATCGGTCATCAGTTGGCAGAAGCTTCAGCAATCGTTCGATCGTCGCACCAAGGGTACTCTAACACTGGTGAACGGAGTGCTCATCAAAGAGGAGAAGGCGCCATCCGCAATCGCGGTCGAAGCTGTGTGGCATGGGGTCCAACCATATATTGTCATCGACAGCGAGAAGTATTTTGTCGGCGCCATTTTGGCTGATGGATGGGTGGTCGAACGTATTGAGGACAGCCGTGTGCTGCTGAGCAGGAATGGCCGCATTGCTGCTCTCCAATATTGAAAGCTCGCAGGCCCCATCAAGCAGCACTCTATGGCCAGCCAAACATCCTGTCGCGCTCGGTGCTGACAAGCTGGCTGCGTTGGAAACATTTGCTGCCCAGCCATTTCGCGCCTGCTTGTGGCTCTCATGCAGGGTCACGCGCTGGCCAAGGCTGAGGCGCCTTCGGAGTTCGAAAGCCACGTTTCATGGCGTAACAGCAGAGTAAGTCTCAACCGATTGCAAAGGTGTCTCGATGGCCAACGTCCTGCGTGACTTCATCAAGCGTGCGCCGGCCAGCCCGGATTTAATGGTTGCGTTGATGCTGCTTCTGGCTGTCGCGATGATGGTCATGCCTATCCCGGTCGTGGTGGTCGACGCCCTGATAGGATTCAATATGGGGTTGGCCATACTGCTGATGATGGTTGCCCTGTATGTCAGTACTCCACTTGATTTTTCCTCTTTGCCCGGCGTTATTTTGATTTCCACTGTATTCCGTCTCGCGCTCACGGTCGCAACGACGCGACTGATCCTGGCCGAGGGGGAGGCCGGCAGCATTATTCATACTTTTGGCGATTTCGTCATTTCAGGCAATATCGTGGTGGGTTTCGTCATATTTCTGGTCGTCACCATGGTGCAATTCATGGTCCTCGCGAAGGGTGCCGAACGGGTGGCAGAAGTGGCGGCGCGTTTCACGCTGGATGCTCTGCCGGGCAAGCAAATGGCGGTCGACGCAGAGCTACGCAACGGCCACATCGATGCCAACGAATCCCGCCGGCGGCGCGCCGAATTGGAGAAGGAAAGCCAACTCTATGGCGCGATGGACGGCGCGATGAAATTTGTGAAGGGCGATTCCATCGCCGGGCTGGTGGTTATCTGCATCAACATGCTGGGTGGAATTTCGATCGGCCTGCTCTCCAAGGGCATGTCCTTCGGCGAGGTACTGCATCACTACACTCTGCTGACGATAGGCGATGCATTGATATCGCAGATTCCGGCCCTTCTGCTCTCCATTACTGCGGCGACCATCGTCACCCGTGTGACTGGGACGGCGAGGATCAACCTCGGTACAGAAATGGTCAGTCAGCTCACGGCCAGCACTCGAGCCTTGCGACTGGCGGCCGGCGTCCTGGTTGTAATGGGGTTCGTTCCTGGGTTTCCCCTCCCCGTCTTTCTGATGCTGGCCGCAGTGTTCGCTGCGGTAAGCATTGTCAAGGCTGATGTGCTGGGCGCCGGCACTGCCGATGCGAAAGGTGGAACTGCAGCGGAGCCTAAGCAAGCCGCGCCTGCGAAGGAATTCCCGATCGCATTTTTTCTAGCGCCAGATCTTATGCAGGCGGTCGATCAAGCCGAATTGCAAAAACATATTGGGCGCGTTTCGCTCCTGGTCACAGCCGATCTGGGCATTATCGTTCCTCGCATCCCTGTCTTGGTTGACGAGCAGCTGCCTGAATCGCAATTCCGAATTGATGTCGAGGGCGTGCCAGTCGAACAGGACGCCTTAGATCCAAACCAGATGGCGCTCCGAGCCGATGTAGCGCACGTCGACTCGAGCGGTGTCCCCCTTAGACGTGAGCCGAAAACGGACAGACTCCCGGTTGAACATACCCCTGCAAAGGCCCTTACGGGCGCCGGCACGGAGCATAGGGCTCCCGGCGAACTCCTCGCCTTGCGCGTCCATGCAGCGTTGACCCGCTACGCACCGCGATTGGTGGGCATCCAAGAGACCCGACATTTCCTGGGCCGAATGGAGCAGGAATATTCTGAGCTTGTGAAAGAGGTGCTACGCACGACGCCGATTCCTCGGATTGCCGATGTTCTGCGCCGCCTCCTGGAGGAAGGTATCCCAATCCGCCACACCCGTCTCGTGTTGGAGGCATTGGCCGAATGGAGCGAGCGTGAGCAGAACGTTGCCCTGCTGACGGAATATGTCCGTTCTGGTTTGAAGCGACAGATCTGCCACCGCCATGCCAACACGGAGGGCATCGTGTCCGCCCTGGTCGTCGAGCGCGAGAGCGAGGATGTGATGCGTGGCGCGGTTCGAGATTCGGATGCAGGCCCCTATCTCGCACTGGAGGATCGGCAAAGCGAAGCGATGCTATCACAGATACGTCAGGTCCTTTCGAACGCAGAACCGGGTCAAACCCGCCCTATTCTGTTGACGTCGATGGATGTCCGACGTTTCGTCCGCGGCTTTCTGACGCGAAACGGGGTTGATCTCGCCGTGCTGTCTTATCAAGACCTCGCCTCCGACTTTACAATTCGCCCCGCAGGATCCGTCACACTCCCGCACGGATCGAACAGCGGATTGTTAGAGTAGTCCCACCTTTCCTAACTGAACGCCACGCGCCTCCCCGATAACTGAGAGATAACATGAATAGTAATACAGTTTCTCCATCGCCTATGTTTCTGCGCCGGAACTCACTTCTTTTTGCCGTACTCGCCATTCTGCCTTTGGGCGGTTGCGCCAGCTGGCAAAAGCCGGCTCTTTCCGTGCAGGAGACATCTTCCCCCGAGTTGCTCAGCGCCGATCAAATCGATCCGGCTATGCGCGAACGCATTTTGCGCGAAGTTGGTCAGGATGTTCAAGAGCGGGCTTTGCGGGATGAGGTGAAGCAGCACCCGGACAATGTTGATGCGGCGATACGACTTACAAATGCCTTGGTGGGCCAGAAGCGCCCGCACGAAGCGGTTGAGGTGCTCGACAGCGTCTTGGTTGCAGCCCCAGGAAACGTACGTGCATTGAATGCGAAGGGCGTGATTTTGGACATTGAGGGGCGGCATGACGCGGCACAGGCCCTGTATCGGCGAGCTCTCGAAAACGAGCCAGGCAATCAGATGGTGCAGCATAACTTCAATCTGTCGCTTGCCTTTAACGGCAAGTCCGAACAACCAAGGTTAGCACGATCGCAATAGGTGGGCACAGTGCATGCGCAGCCTGTTCCCCGGCTCGAACACGCGCTCGGCTCCCATCATAGATGGCCCCCTGAAGAGAGCCATATCTATGCAAAACAGTTGCTCCAGATCTGGCCGGCAGAGATCGGCAGGAGAGCCGGATGACATCACGCGGCCACCCGCAAGGCCACCCGCCTCGCTTCGTTGCCAGAGCGCCCTCTCCCTCGCCGGTCACCGTCTCGCAATGCGGCGACCTGGCTTAAGGCGGTCGACCGAGCGCCCGATGCAGTAGCCATGAATACGTAACGCAGCGATGGACCCGCCGGATCGTGTCGCGCTTGTGCTGGCCGTCCCTGCCATTACAGCACGGTGATTGTAGCTGGATCATATTCTAGAGGCATCGATGGTGTGGATGCCTTCGATCCAAACAATCGATTTGTTGAATTCGTCCGCCTGAGGAAATTAGCTGCGGCGATCCGACTTCCGACGCCTGCAGGCGCAAAACCAACAGCGTGAGCGCTGCGGGTCCGGAGGCAGGCTGCAAAGTGCAATCACCAGCGCTGATAAGCGGCAAGTGAAGAATGTATCGCTCGGGCAACTCCTGTGTTGTGCACGGTTGCCCCGCGAGGTGAACTGTAGCAGCTTGGCAGCTCAGCGTTCACGAAAGGAGAAAAGATTTGGGGCCAAGCAAAGACCGGCTTTTTTGATTGTCTTGCTGTATCGCTATGGTGGGGCGGGCGCGACCGCTCCCATAATTCAATACGCTGCCTTTAGCGATGGACGATGACGGGATGCGTCGCCGAGACTTCAATGGTGGAGGAGCAGCGCACCCGTCGATCCATTTGCTTTCAGCGGCAACCGCCACTATGAAGCGACACTTCGCCCAACTGTGTTTCAAGCTGCCCGGAGAAGTTTATGACAGAAGAACCCCACAAGACCGACATCCTCATCGAGCTCACTGCCGATGTTGTATCAGCCTACGTCTCCAACAACCCCGTCCCGGCGGGGGAGCTTCCTGCCCTGATCGCCCAAGTGCACGGGGCTCTAAACGGCACGGCTGGACTCATACCGGCAGAAGAGCCTGTGCCTGTAAAAAAACCTGCTGTCCCGATCAAAAAGTCGATCGAACCGGACTACATCATTAGCCTTGAAGACGGCAAGAAATTCAAATCGCTAAAGCGCCATCTGGCGACGCACTATGGTCTGACCCCAGACGAATATCGCGCCAAATGGGGTCTGCCGTCGGATTATCCCATGGTGGCGCCGAATTACGCCGCTGCGCGCTCCGCCTTGGCCAAGACCATGGGACTCGGCCGCAAACCGAAAGAGCCGGAAGCCCCAGCCACGGCGCCGGCGAAACGGACCCGCAAGAAGGTCGCAGCCTAAATCCGTATCAACAGTCGTTCGGACGCGCAGCAGCCGTTGGCCCAATCTGCGCGGAATCAAAGGGCGGGGATGAGCCCCGCCTTTCCCGTCCAAGAGCCTCATTTCCAGAGTAATTCATGATGGCTCCAGCAATCCCTGCCGCGGCATTAACTTGCATGCTCCGGCCCGGGTTTCGAGCCGTCAATGCGTTCCGGCGATGACGAACCTTGCCAAGGCTTTCCCGGACCGTTAGCCAGCCTTGCTGAGGCTGCCTGCAGAGGACTTTCCCGTGCGGCGATCCTGTTCCACCTCGTAGTTGATCTTCTGGCCCTCATTAAGGGTCGACAGGCCCGCTCGTTCAACAGCGGAAATGTGGACAAAGACATCCTGACCGCCGTTGTCAGGCTGAATAAAACCAAAACCCTTCGTGCTGTTGAACCACTTCACCGTTCCAGTCGCCATATCCATTCCTTTGTAATAAGTCGCAACTTAGGCAGGCCATTCACGCCAGCCTGATTTGTACACGAGACTTTAGGCGCATCAAAATCGGAAAATTGCAAGGCCCACTCGATCGCCTGATCTCCAGCAGCAACTGCAACATATGCGAGGCGCGTGCCAGACGAGGCGTATGCCAGACGTTTCGTCGTGCGCTGTCGCTCGAACGTTGACAGAAACAATGACACACCTTGCAAACTCGGCACATCTTGTGGACGTGCTCGGGTCGCTTCTCGACTGCGATACCCGCTCCTGACCGGGTATCGTCGGCCAAAATGAGAGTTTTTGTCATGTGCCGCCAGACCGAAAGATCAGGCGCGCAGCGACCTGCACATTCAAACCGGAACCCGCGAACCTCGATTAGCTTCTGCCTGCTCCGAAGGGCGGTAGCCTGCTCTGAGGCGGGCCACTGTCGGGTTGAAAACCAACTGTCGGGTTCGGAACCCCAGATTGTCGGCAAGGTACGCGCCGCCCACTGGTTGGCCAAAGGGGCACTGGCTCCTGATCCTGCCGCCATGCTCGCCCGATCTCAACCCGATCAAGACAGGTCTGCTCAAAACTCAAGGCGCGGCTGCGGAAGAAGGCGGCCAAAACTTTCGACGCTCTCTGCGGAACTCTCGGCGATATCTGCCAGCTGTAGGAGCCAAATCAAAAACCATTAATTGCGACAGGTGATTTTATGACATTCATTGCGAAGAGGCCAGAATGAACAGCGGAAGAGAGTAGCAGCTCTCTGGTCGCGGCGAGGTGGATCGTCGACACGATCGGCACCTGGCCCGTGCGGGGATCGCACCGCAGCCAGCACCAGAGCCAGACCTTGACCGCTTGCCTTGCTCAGGCGCCACAACAACGAGTGGCTGGAAGCAGATCCACGTGAACTCAGCGATATCGATCAGACGATGCTTACCCTCATGAAAGCCGATCCCGACGCTGTCCAGCGCCGCGAAATCCTGACCAGCATATGGCGCATCGGATGCCACCGCCTGCACACTCACCATCGACATGCCGGAACTCGGAACCAAAGGCCGCAAGCCTCGCCGGCCTCGGCAAAATGGAGCGGCCGCGCCTTCATCCGGGGCGGCCGGGCCAATGTTCGCCAGGCCCTCTACATGCCCGGCCCTTCGCCCTGCGCTTCAACCCCGACCTCAAGGCAAAATACCAGGCGCTAAAGGCGGCAGGCAAACCCGCAAAGGTCATCATCTTGTTGCGAAAGCTCCTCATCCTAGCAAACGCTCTCCTCAAGGCGCAGCGAAAATGGCCCCTAAAACCCTTGACCGAAACGGATACCTTAGCCTTTCAGGTGAGGCGGGCCGAGATAGACCAACCGCGGGTTTAACTTCGCGAGTTTAAGCTGATTATGCCGATGCAACTCTAGCGCCTGCGCGACCGTTTTAGCTTCCATCAACAAGGCGGCAGGCTGGGAGGAAGTACCCTCCCCTGCCGCGAACAAGCTTTGGACAAAGCCCCACCTTGTCCGTAATGTGATCGGGAGGCCGGGGCGCGGCGGTGCTCAGCGGATGTGACGCGCGAGATCTGCGACCCTACCCATCAGCACTTCCATCGGTCCTCGCTGGAAGATGCGCAGCCAAAGCACCGCAAAAGTGCTGATAACCACAACGAAGCCAAAGAGCGTGGACAGGCTCTCGTCTTTGAAAATGTTTATCTTCATAAGATAGGCTATTCCCGCAATGTGCAGCACATAGGCCGTCAAAGACATCGAGCCGACTGCGATTATTGGCCAGACCAGCTTTCGCAGACGCGGGAGCGCATCCACAGCGAGCATGCAAGCCGCCAAGATGATCATTGCGCAACCGGTGCTGCCCACGATCGAAAGCGTCGTTTCGCTATGAGGTGCGGCTATCCATGACGACTTGACTATAAATGACGACTTGGAAGGCTCAAAAGCGCCGTCAACGTCAGACCACCACAAGGAGGTTTCAGTCAAAGCGCGGGAACTCAGCGCGAGCAAGGATCCCCCATGGCCCAACACGGCCAGCGCGACCCCCGCCAGACCAAGGCGCCAATGCGCTGCTAGCGTATTAAGATTAAGGCGCGCGATGGCCATGCCAGCGATGAGGAAAGGAACCCAGGTCACCGCGGGATAGTAGCCGTTGACCATGAGGTTGAAGACCGGGTCGAGGAGGTTGGGGGCAACCGACAGAAGGGAGGAACGGACTTGCGGGAGAACTAATGCCGTAGCGGCAGCGATCAAGCCCAGCTGATATGCGCTGAGCCGATGGAGCGGCAATACCAACAAGAAGCAAATTCCGTAGTATTCTAGGATGACTTCGACCTGGGTACCGAGGCAGCCCAGGATTGAGCCAAGCGCGAGCAAAACAAGGGCACGAATTGCGACTCTGGCGATGGCCTGTCTACCGGCTATCCCCGACTTCGGCGCCTTGCGACCTGTAATCAGGAGGATTGAAAAACCGGCCAATACGGCAAACAGGGCCGACGGCCGCCCATGGGTTAGTTCCATCAGAAACCCGACTAGTCCTCCTTCGCCGGGGTCGGGACCGAGATGGGCGGCATACATCCCGAAGACAGCCAGGCCCCGAGCGAGGTCGATGCCGACCAGCCGATCTACTACCGACCCATTCCTAGCGTCGGCAACCGGTGCCTTCATTACCATGGTAGATTCCCTTGTTGGGTGTGTGGATCGCGGGAGCCGCGATAGGAGAGCCGGTCGGCTGCTGCCGTCGCCTCGTGAAAGGGTTCAAAACATCGCGCCATCTGGCGCATCGAGCCGGCGACAGAGCTGTTCAGCCATTAGCCTGGGGTAAGAACAACAGATCGGCTCACAAAGCCTGTGTCACGGACCTGAAAAGTGGTGTCGCGGAACCGTCGTTTTTTGCATGATGGCTAAGCCGAGAGATCCACTGCACCGACGAGAGACTCAGCGACGTTAGATATCCGATCAGTACGCCGCGGCTCCGCCGGTGACGATCACCCCGGGTGTCAAGGCCAGGGCGTAAACCTGCCATAATCTGTGGTAGTGCGCCCGCGACCAATCCGTTCGACAAAGCTCGGCGCATGGTCGAGCCAATCATATTCTTCCATGTGGCTGTTGCCTGAAAAACCGAAGACGCCGTTCGCTGGTCCAGCTCCAGACCTCGGCCTGCGTCGGTCATTAGAACCGGCGCGCCTGTTTCCCAAATCAATTTGCTGATGCAGCCGCCGGGGGTCACATTGAGCAAAAGTGCCGAGTTCAGGACGGGTTTCATAGGGGCTCTTCGTTTGGCTTTGTTAACGACCCCTTTCTTGCAAGTTGTAGCTGACAGCAGCCTGAAAGCTCCCCAAATAATTCGCTGCCGCCGGTTCAGCCTATTGTCAGCTTCGACCAATAAGATGGGAGCCTTGCCCTCATACCGGAGCTCGGCAGCATGATGCGAATACTGCTCACTGAAGACGATAAGGACCTTGGAAGTGCTATGCACGATCATTTGGTGGCTGGTGGCCACGCGGTCGACTGGGCCAAGAACCTGTCCGAAGCGCGCGATTATGCAGCTGTGGTCGGCTACGACCTTATTTTGCTCGACGTTCACCTGCCGGACGGCAATGGGATCGACTATCTGCGGGAGCTGATCAAGGAACTTGAATCGGCACCGGTCATCATTCTGACAGCCTGCGATCGGATTTCGCATCGCATCGAGGGCTTCAACGCTGGAGCCGACGACTATTTGGTCAAGCCGTTCGATCTGGGGGAACTCTCAGCGCGTATCCATGCAGTGGCACGTCGCCATGGGCATTTTCCGGAGCCGCAATTTTCGGTTGGGACGCTTTCCATACAGGCAGCCGAGCGACGCCTCTTCCGCGACGGGCAGGAGGTCTACCTGACTTGACGCGGATGGGCGGTGCTCGACTACCGTCTGCCCCAGCCCTGCACGGTCGTTTCAAAAGGGAAGATCGTGGACGCGCTTTTCGGCAGACGGCGCTGATTCATACTCTAAAAGAAAATTCGGCTTCCAGTTGCCTTGGCCATGACTTTCCTTCCCGAGAGATGGGTGACAGTTCATTCCGGATAGATGGGTTACACTTTCGGCCCTTTGCAAGGAGAGCAAGGTGCCTTGGAAGGAGTGTAACGTCATGGAAGAGCGGCTGAAGTTCGTCGCCCGGCTGCTGGACGCGAGAAGATGGCGGTGCTTTGCCGGGAGTTCGATATCTCGCGCAAGACCGGCTACAAGATCCTCACGCGCTACAACGACAGCGGCCTGGAGGGCTGACGGACCGATCGCGGCGGCCCTATCGCCACGCCAATCAGCTTCCGTTTCAAATCGAGAAGCTGATTGTGCGCCTCAAGCAAGACAAGCCGACATGGGGTGCGCCGAAGATACGCGAGCGGCTGGCCCGGCTGTATCCGGATGTGCACCGGCCCGCGATCTCGGCCGTGCATGCCGTGCTCGACCGCCACGGCATGGTCGAGCGCCGCAAGCGCAGGCGCAACAGGGCGACGGGGACACCACTTTCAAACGGCTGTCGCCCTAACGATCTTTGGTGTGCCGACTACAAGGGCGAGTTCGGCAGAGAACACGGCCGGGACAGGGGATCACAAACACTTGACCGTTCCAGACCCTGGCAGTGGCGCATCGATTGACCGTTGGCTCTGTTCGTGGGCACCGAAAATAGGGCCTTCTTGGTCCTCGGCAGAGAATATGGCCCGGACGGGGGATAACAAACACTTGACCGTTCCAGACTCTGGCAGTGGCGCATCGATTGACCGTCGACTCTGTTCGCGAGCGCCGAAAATACGGACGACCCCTATGGTCAAAGTGCACTTCTGACCTGCTAGGCACTGTTCGATAACTGGAGGCACCCGCTACGGTGCCCTCGTATTTAAGACACCTGTCAGTTTCAAGCCTGGACATTGACGCGTGGCGCGGCTGCCATTCGTTGACCGCCACGTCGAATTGCCCGCCAACCAGTGTACAGCCGCCGGTGGTCACATTGAGCAAAAGTGCCGAGATCAGGAGGGGTTTCATAAGGCCTCTTCGTTTGGCTTTGTTAACGACCCCTTTCTTGCAATTGTAGCTGACAGCAGCCTGAAAGCCCCCAGATATTCGCTGGCGCCGGTTCAGCCTACTGTCAGCTTCGATCAATAAGGCAGGAGCCTTGCCCTCATACCGGAGCTCGGCAGCCTGATGCGAATACTGCTCATTGAAGACGACGACGACCTTAGAAGTGCTGTGCACGATCATTTGGTGGCTGGTGGCCACGCGGTCGACTGGGCCGAGGGCCTGTCCGGAGCGCGCGGTCATGCAGCTGTGGCCGGCTACGACGTTATTTTGCTCGACGTTCACCTGCCGGACGGCAATGGCATCGACTATCTGCGGGAGCTGATCAAGGGGCTTGATACAACGCCGGTCATCATTCTGACAGCCCGCGATCGGATTTCGCATCGCATCGAGGGGCTCAACGCTGGCGCCGACGACTATTTGGTCAAGCCGTTCGATCTGGGGGAACTCTCGGCACGCATCCGTGCAGTGGCACGTCGCCAAGGGCATTTTCCGGAGCCGCAATTTTCGGTTGGGACGCTTTCCATACAGGCAGCCGAGCGACGCCTCTTCCGCGACGGGCAGGAGGTCCACCTGTCTGGACGCGAATGGGCGGTGCTCGACTGCCTTCTACGCCGGCCCGGTTCGGTCGTTTCAAAGGGGAGGATCGAGCACGCGCTTTATTCATTCAATTCGGAGTTCGAGAGCAACACAGTGGAGGTTTATGTCAGCCGGCTCCGCAAGAAGATCGGCGGGGATAGAATAGCAACCGTGCGTGGCTCCGGATACAGGCTCGTGGTCACATGACGAACTCGAACAGCATGACGAGAAAGCTGATATCGTGGTTAGGCGGGGCAACGCTCCTGGTTTGGATCGCCGCCCCAACCATTGCTGCGTTCATTTTTTGCAATAATGTAAACGAAAGTTCGGATGACTTGCTCCAGGGGAGCGCAGAGTACAGAGAACCAGAGCTGATCAAGGTCTTGAATGGAAAACACGTTGATCAATACAATAACCACTTGCCAACTTATGAAAAGTACTGGACCTATCGTGAGCAGGTTATTAATAAGTACGGGGTAGTGCTTATTTCTGAACCGGAAGAGGGTCAGCAGCCCTTCCCTGATGCTCCCCTGAGTAACGGCTTTTGGCGAAACGCTGATTACCGCGTCTACACAGAGGAGATCCAAGACGGCGTGTATCATCAGTTGGCCGAACCGCTTGATGGCCGCCGTACCACAATCGCGAAGGGCGCACTTTTTGTCTTCCTTCCGACACTCGTGCTCCTGCCCTTTAGCTTAGCTGTTTGGTGGATCGTGATCCGGCGCTCGCTGCGGCCAATCGAGGTACTGCGACAGCAGATCGGATCGCGCGACGGCGGCAATCTGTCACCAATGGACTTGGGCGATTTCCCGGCAGAGTTGGCTCCAATCGCGGCATCCGTCAATCGGCTTCTCGATCGTCTGCGGGCGGCTCTCGAGGCCGAACGCGAGTTCGCCGCAAACAGTGCGCATGAACTGCGCACGCCGATCGCAGGTTCAATCGCTCAGATGCAGAGATTAGTGGCCGAGCTTCCCAATGGGTCGGCCAAAATGCGTGCGCGCGGCATCGAGCAAGCGCTGTCGAGCCTTGGCCGCCTTGTCGAAAAAGTGCTTCAGCTCGCTCAAGCCGAATCGGGGGTTGGCATGGCGGATCACGCGATCGATCTTGTCCGATCGGTTCGGCTGGAAATCGATGACCTGAGGAAAAAGCCGCAATATGCCGGACGCCTGCATCTTAACGTCGACGGCTGCCCCACTTTGATGCGCAAAGTGGATGTCGATGCGTTTGGGATCCTCCTTCGTAACCTGATCGAGAATGCGCTGATACATGGACTGCCCACTGTTCCGACAACAGTTTCCGTCCAAACTGATGGAACCATCGCTATTGCAAACGCCGGACCGGTGGTGCCCCTCCCCGACCTCGAAGGGCTTACAAAGCGATTTAGTCGTGGTGCTACTCCTGCTGCGGGCTCAGGCCTTGGTCTACATATCGCTAACATGGTTATCCAGCGGATCGGTGGCAGTCTAGAGCTTGCGTCGCCCGCCCGCGGTCGCAATGATGGTTTCGAGGCGATCATACGAATTCCTCAATGACACCGGTGAATTCGACGACAGTTGGACACAGGGCGGATTGCTGGCAAGGCTGCTGACAGGGCGAACTGTACGGCAGTATGTATACGGCGTAGAAATCGTACTTCACACAACGCATTTCGGCCGCGGCAATCAATGCCGCTATCATCGTCTGAGCAGTTCGATCGAAGCGACACGACATGATCGGCAAAATCGAAGGCTCCGCCTCACCGCTCGCTCGATTTCGCCCGGGGAGAAAAAAGGCCATCCGAGAAAGTGCAAGCCGCCGCGCAAAGGCGACGTGTCCAATTGTCTGGGTGCCCCTGTGCGCCGGCCCGATCGGGTTGGCGCAGGTCCAGTAAGGACCCGGACCAACCATTCCATTTAGACGACCGGCAGGTTTTAATCGGCGTCCGGATCGCCGTCCCAAAATGCCCCAAGTATACGGCTAGAAAGGCTGCCAACGATCGAGCTTTGGTCGGAGGCGTGCTTGTCAGCGTCTTGGGTGCTTGACCGGCCTTTGCAATGGCCATCGCCATCGCAAGTATCGTGCGTGGCCAGTGAGACCGCAATTTCATCAGCCTGGAGCCGACCGTATCGGTGCTTTTTTATGATTTAGGGATTTTTCGTTTTCCTCTTGGATCATCACGGGTTTGGAGAGGATCTGGTGTTAAGTGCCATTCGGAGCGCCGGCGAACGGCCCGAAATTAATGTGGTCGAGTGATGAAGCCTCCCGAATGCGTTAAACGAGACCCTTTATGGCGGCCCTGGCTGACAACAGTCTGAAAGCTGCAAGCGGCATGCGAAAATGGGGCGATCCTGAATGACGACAGATGCTATCAACATGAAAGAGGCTCGCCCTGAAAGCTGAGCACGCTTTATGCTCAGGCTGCTGACAAGGCCAAAGCAGCGTAAGTGCGTAGTGAAATCCAAGGTCCACATGGGTCGTCGCGCGTCCCATGCGCCTGGGAAGGCGCCGGCCCGGCCAAGCTTTCCCAGCTCGTCCGCATGATGCTTCGCTGAGCGTCAATGGACGTTGGCGCGAGACCAAGGCGTCGTGCGTTGCAATCCGGACGGTCCAGGGTATCAGGAGTTTCACGGCCTCGGCCCGCTTGGCTGGCCACAGTTGAAGCTCCAACGTACCGGCTGGCACCGGGAAATTGGGCTCTGCGCTGCCTCAACGCTGATGGCACGGTCAATGCTTGCCTACCGATGGGGCCGCCCATGCCGTGATGCTGTCGGTCGACGTTCGCAAACCAGACCCTCGCGAGACCCAGCGAAGGGGCTCGCCGGTACGACGAGGGACCTTACCTCTTTATGCGCGGCATCATTATCGAGGATGACATGTTGCCTTACACGTCGTCCCTCGCGCTCGGGTCTTTGTGGGGCGGATGAAGTCCTGATCGCGGTGGCACTGCTGCATGTTTGCGTAAGACCCATCCAGTCACGATCGCGCTGTCCTTCGATGTCGCGGTGCTGATAGGCGGGCAGATCGGTGTGCGCGGCGCCCGCCAAAGGATCGTCGTCACGCCGGAGGAGGCGAGCGTCATAGCCGGCGCGCCGGCGAAAGGCGCTTTCTGTCGGATGCCCGACAATGTCGGATATCGCAAGTATCAAGGTTGGATCAAACCTTGCGAATCGGGGCTTTCTTACTTGGCACGGGGCATGCTCAGGTATCCGCAAACACCCAATGGATAACGAGCAGACTTCCCATGGCCTCACCATGCCGAAAGTTTCCCGGACGCATCCAAAGATGAGGCTCGCGTCAGGCCCAGCAACACGCTGACGGCTCATGTGGCTCGGCGTCGCGTGCCGATCCACTTTCTCCCAATAGGCGTTCGGGAGACATAGATCCTTCAAAATGAGGAACAGATCACTTTGCCAGGAACGCAGCCCATAACCCCACTCTCCCTACCAGAACTACCAAGCAAGCCCCGCACTCATGGGCTTCGCAGGACGTCCGTTGCGTCCGAGTTGGTCGGCGCGGGGCCGGCTCCGATCCCCGTCGCATGGGAGGACGGCAAGGCGAGGGATTTCGTGCTCGACAACGGCATGGAGGTGGTCGTCATTCCCAACCACCGGGCGCCGATCGTCACCCACATGGTGTGGTACAAGATCGGCAGCGCCGACGAGCCGCCGGGCAAATCCGGCATCGCCCATTTCTTCGAGCATCTGATGTTCAAGGCGACGACCAACCATGCGGGCGGCGAATTCGACCGCGCAGTGTTCGAGATCGGCGGCTCCAACAACGCCTTCACCTCCTCCGACTACACCGCCTTCTATCAGACAGTGGCGCCGTCGGCGCTCGAGCTGATGATGAGCTTCGAGGCCGACCGAATGCGAAACCTCATCCTGACCGACGATGTCGTCAAGACCGAGCGCGATGTGGTCATCGAGGAGCGCCGCTCAAGCACCGACACCAACCCGCAGGACGTTCTCCATGAGGAGATCGACGCGACGCTGTGGCAGAACCACCCCTATCGCATCCCGATCATCGGCTGGATGCAGGAGATCGAGCAGCTGAACCGCGTCGACGCCACCGTCTTCTATGAAAAGTACTACTGGCCCAACAACTCCGTGCTGATCGTGGCCGGCGATGTCGAACCGGACACGGTGCGGGCGCTGGCCGAAAAGACCTATGGCAAGGTGGCGCGCGGACCTGACCTGCCGCCGCGCATCCGGCCGGTTGAGCCCGAGCAGAACACCAGGCGCACCGTCACGCTCTCAGACGCCCGCGTCAGCGTGCCCAGTTTTTCGACGCAGTGGGTGGTGCCGTCCTACCACACCGCCAAGCCGGGCGAGGCCGAAGCGCTCGACCTGCTGGCCGAAATTCTCGGCGGCGGTAACCGCGGCCGGCTCTACCAGGCGCTCGCTGTCCAGCAAGGTATCGCTTCCAGCGCCCGCGTCTATTTCCAGGGCACTATGCTCGACGACACCAAGTTCGCCATCTATGGCGCACCGCGCGGCGATGCCAAGCTGGCTGATCTCGAAGCGGCGGCCGCTGCCGAAGTTGCCCGCATTGCCGAGGATGGTGTCAGCAACGAGGAACTAGGCAAGGCCAAGGACCACTATTTGCTCAATATGATCTTTGCGGAAGACAACCTGGACTGGCTCGCCAGCATCTACGGCTCGACGCTGGCCACCGGCGGTACCGTGAAGGATGTCGAGGAACGGCCGAATCGCATCCGCAAGGTTACCCCCGAGCAAATCAAAGCAGTTGCCGCCCGCTATCTCGCGTTCGACCGTTCGACCACGGGCTATCTCTTGCCCAAGACGGAGAATCAAGAGATGACGCTCGGCGCTCGGCCCCATGCTGCGATGAACATCCAGGAGGTGAAGTCCGAAAAGGGCATCATCGCCTGGCTGGTGGAGGACCACACAGTGGAAATCGTCAACATCGGCTTTGCCTTCAAGGGCGGCACCAAGCAGGACCCGGTCGGGAAGGAGGGGATGGCCAAACTGATGGCCGGCCTGTTCATCGAAGGCGCTGGCCATTACGACAGCGGTGCCTTCCAGGTGAAGCTCGACCATGCCGGCGCCGAAATGAGTTTGGACGCGCAAAGCGACGACATCTACGGATCGATGTGCATGCTTTCCAAAAAGCAGGACGCGGCGTTCGGCCTGCTTCGGCTCGCGCTGAACGCGCCGCGCTTCGAGCAGGGGCCGATCGATCGCGTCCGCGCCGAGATTGTCTCCCGCATCGTCGGCAGCGAGCGAGACCCTAACGCCATCGCTCAGCGCAAATGGCTGCGCGCGATCTATGGCGCGCATCCTTGTTCAAGGCTGGGAGAAGGCACAAAAGAGAGCCTGCCCGGCATCACGCCGTCCGACCTCCGCGCCTTCCACCAGGCCATTTTCGCTCGCGACGGGCTCCATATTGCCGTGGTGGGTGACATTGACGCGAACACGTTGAGGGAAAGGCTTGACCAGCTGTTTGGTGATTTGCCTGAGCAACAAACCCTCGTCCCCGTCTACGATGTCGCGCCGAAACTCGGTCAACTGGTGGAGGAGAACTACGACCTGCCGCAGACTTCGCTGACGTTGGCCTGGCCTGGCGTGAAGCCTAGCGCGCCGGATTTCTACGCGGCCGTGCTGCTGAACGACATCCTTGGCGGCTCATACTTGACTTCCCGCCTTTACGAGGAGGTACGTCAAAAACGCGGCCTTGCCTATCACGTCAGCTCTGAACTAACCCTTGACTCGCTTCTGGTTACGACAGAGACACGCTCGGACTGCGCTGCCCAAACACTGAGCATCGTGCGAGATGTGGTAAAGCAGATGGCGCAGCAAGGACCGACCGGGGCCGAGCTCAAGGCGTCGAAGAAGCACCTGATCGGCGCCTATGCCATCGACCAACTGGGCTCGACCCGCTCGATTGCAGACCGGCTCCTGGATTTGCAGATTCACAAGGCCGACGTCGACTACAACCAGCGTCGCGCCCGCAGCATCGGTCGGGTGACGCTCAAACAGGTCAAGGCGGCGGCCAAAAAGCTGCTTTCGGCCGAGCCCGCCATTTTGGTGGTCGGCCCGCCGCTGGGCGGCAAGGATGAGTAAAGAAACTCATCTCACCTTCCTTCTTCATCGGGGCTTCTCGTGGGAAGAGCGAATGTGGAGGCCCGTGGGCCAAGCAGATCATGCAGACGCGCGGAGTCGTTTTCGCCGACCTTGCGCGGCATTGGCGGTCCGGCGGCCTCTCGCCGAAATGGCGCTCCTCAGCATGTATGCCGCCTTTTTGCAGAATTCAGTCGCATGCCACCAGCAGGCATGGTGGATGAAGCAAACATCCGACTGCTTAATCCATCAATTGATGAACCGCGGGCACTCAAACTAACGAAACTGCTGTCTTTTCATCGGGCTAGCGTGGTCTACCAGCTGCTTTGCCGAGGCCCTACGACGAACCCACTGGTGCAGAATACACACTGACGGCCTGTCGACCTGGATGTTCGCTGCGTTGAGGAGGAATCCGGTATTGCCCCTGTGCCTGCCGATGATCCGCCGTCTGAAATCCCCGCACCTGTTTGGAGCCATCGACCGCCTGCCGGCACTCGGCAGACCAGTTGGCAATAAGACGTTCGAGGTCGTCAATCCGTCGACCGGCGAAGTTTTGGCAGAGCTTCCCGATATGGGCGTGGAGGAGACACGTGCTGCGGTAGACAAGGCCTATGTTGCGCAGTCGGGATGGGCCGCGTTGACGGCCCGAGAACGTAGCGACGTTCTTTGGCGATGGCATCAGCTGATCATCGACCATGCAGGCGATCTCGCCGCGATTCTGACTGCGGAAATGGGCAAGCCGCTTGCCGAAGCCATTTCAGAGGTATCGCATGCGGCGGCGTATCTGCAATGGTATGCCGAGGAGGCCAATCGCGTCTATGGCGAGACGATCTCGGCACCCTCGACAGACCGCCGAATGCTAGTGATCAAGCAGCCCATCGGCGTTGTTGGCACGATCACGCCATGGAATTTCCCGGCCTCCATGGTGGCGCGCAAAATCTCGCCGGCCTTGGCTGCGGGCTGCACAATCGTGCTCAAGCCCGCTGAACAGACGCCGCTCGTGGCTGGCGCAATGTTCGCCCTCGCCCATCAGGCCGGCTTTCCCGATGGCGTGGTCAACCTGATCTATGCGTCCGAAGGTGATCGCGTGGGCCGTGAACTCTGCACCAATTCCAAGATTCGAAAGATCAGCTTCACCGGTTCGACCGAGGTCGGACGGCTGCTGATGCGTCAGTGCTCTGACCAGATCAAGAAGGTCAGCCTTGAACTCGGCGGCAATGCACCTTTCATCATCTTCGATGATGCCGACATTGACGGTGCTGTTGACGGTGCGGTCCAGGCGAAGTTCCGCAATGCCGGCCAGACCTGCGTTTCCGCGAACCGCATTTACGTCCAATCGAGCGTTCACGATGAGTTCGTCAAGAAATTCGTGGAAAGAATCCGGCACTTGTCGGTTGGCGACGGATTCGATGCCGGAGTGGACATCGGACCGCTCATCGACAAGCATGCTCTGGCCAAGATCGAGTCTCACGTCGCAGATGCCATTGCGAAAGGCGGCACAATACGATGCGGGGGCCAGCGTATCGGCAAGAATGGCACGTTTTTCGAACCCACGGTCCTCACCGAGATTTCCAGCGTCATGGCAGTCGCGCAAGAGGAGACATTCGGGCCGCTCGCGCCGATCATTCGCTTCAACGATGCGGATCAGGTCGTGCGCGAGGCCAATGACACGATATACGGCCTCGCCGCATACTTCTATGCCTCAAACCTGAAGCGGGTCTGGCGTGTGGCAGAGGCTCTGGAATATGGCATGGTTGGCATCAACACGGGACGCATGTCCTCGGAGGCGGCACCGTTTGGCGGGATCAAACAATCCGGCATCGGGCGGGAGGGTTCCCGTCATGGCCTCGAGGACTATCTGGAAATGAAATATCTTTGCATGGGCGGGATTTGAAACCTGCTGCACTGTCTCTCCGCCCCACCGGGGGGCGGCCTGCGGTCAATGCCGCCACCTAATTGGAAGTTCCAAACGCCGTTGACCTGAAACACGGATGCCCGGCAGGAGACTGAGCTCGCTGTCGGGCCGGACATGCCTTGGGAGGGCATAAGTCAGCGCTCCTAGGGCCGATGGGCCACTCAGTTCGTGCGCCTTTTGCCGATTGCGTTGCATGTGCCGTGCCAAGCCAAAAAGCATTGATAAACCGCCGATGGATCAGCTTTTGCCCTGTTGCGCATTCTACATTGTGGGATATGCGACAATGCCCAAGCGGTTGAATCGTCGTGTTGCAGAACCCCAGACGGGTCATGACTGCTATTCTTAGGACAGTGCGCAGCAAGCCGCTACTCGCTGCACTCCAGGCACACCATTTCCATAATCAAGCGGTGGGTGCTATGTTGACCGAGCTGTCGACCAGGGAACGGTGTGAGGCCTCAGATCCCTCCATATTGTTGCACCCGCCGGTCCAACAGGACTGCAGGTCCGGCCTCAAAGGATCTTGGCTGCTATGGCGACATTGCGGTGCACGCCGCTTTCCGACCAATGATGTGCGTCCAGGTCGAGGCCGGCCCTAATGAACCACCGCCTTGGCACCCTCGCCCATCTCATTTCGGCATCGACAAGCTAGACCAGAGCGCACTTGCAAGGCGCCATGCAGTCCTGTCGGCGGGCGAACTGTTGGTGACGGGTACAGCTGCGAGCGAACGTTCATCCACCGACGCACAGCGCGGACTGTCGCTTTTCAAATTAGGAAATCTCTGTAGCCACCATTCATGAGCGCGCGGCCACGCGAGACGGCCCGACGGATGCGGTCGCGCAGATGATCGCGAGGATCCGCCCAGTCGGCATGGACGCGCCGTTGACCGATGAGAACTTCGGCGAGCTCGCGATGAGGTGCTCCGGCGAGCGAACCGTCGAGCGCACGAAGAACGAAGGACAAACGAACGCCGCGCTTTTCCGGCGCAAACAAGCGGGGGGGCAACTGTTGCCCTAGACTGAGAGCATTGAGGCACTCCAGTCCCCTCAGTCGATGCTTTAAAAGCACCGCGGGCCAGATGGCTTGCGTATGCAGGCAAACAGGGTGGAGGATATTCGCGCCCGAGACGGCGAGCTGCAGCGCGTGGTCCGCATTGCGAAGAAGAACATGCTGGCTCTTGTCGGGCGCCAGCAGGACGATTGCACGACAGGGCAATGCCGAGAGTTCGAACGGCGGTGTCGGCGACGAGGCAGGCAACCGTTCCGCAATGACCGGCAGCACATGGACGCACCAGAGCGGACACCAGAATACGACCGAAGCGCGGCCACAAGACTCCGCGAAACAGAACACCCCAGCGTGACAGGTCGCCGGCCGACGCGACCATATCGAGAAAGGATTGGAGAGACCAAGTCTTGCAATGCTGGCGCGCAGCGGTCAGATCGCGCTGGAACGCTGGATTGCGGCGTAAGAACTCCCAAGCCCACTCCCGCAGCGTCAGGCCAGCGGTGTAGTCGTATGATCTTTCATCCCGCCAATCGGCCTGATCCGCGCCAGTCAGGAGATTCATGACTGACATCCCCTGCCCGCGCCTGCGTGCGTCGAAACATTATGCCACTTCGCAAAGCATCGGCGAAGGCAGCAGACGTCGAAGACCCCGTTTCGTTGAAGCGTCAGCCATCGCCACTGTCGGCGACAGAAGATGTGCCCAAATTGCCACCAGACCGTCGAACTGGCACAGCGACGGCCAGCGCGACCTGGAATTGATCCCGTAACGGTCATCGGCTCCTGCGTCGCGATCCAGACGTCCCTTGAAGGCGCAGTAGCGCGGCAGTGGATCGCACGCTGCTTGTCGGCAAGTTGTCGTAGCGGCGGCGCCATAGGCACGGTCATCGGAGGGTCTCCTGCGGCAAGCTTTCGCCATTGGAGGCCAATCTCCCCGCTAGGGCAGCCTGTGCAGTTGCACAGGTGAAGCGGATCAATCAGGGGGAGCCATGGCGGAAACTGGATGATGGCGGCTTGAGGAGAGCGGCGTATCGAGGCGGGTGATGAAGCCTGCCAGTACCTCTCAAGGAGAGTGATACGCCATGAACGAGACTATCAACACATTGTTCGCCTTCGTCAGCCCGACGAAATCGATGATACCCTGACGGATGTACTTCGCAGCGGCGCGCGCAAATTGCTTGCGCATGCGATCGAGATGGAGGCCGAGGCGTATGCCAAGGCGGTCGACTGCCTGACGAAAGATCATATTGCGTCGCTGGCGCTCTACGATTTCCCCGCCCAACACTGGGATCATCTGCGAACGTCCAATCCCATCGAAAGCGTCTTTGCAACCGTTCGCTATCGCACGGTGCGTACCAAGGGCTCGCTATCCTCGAAAACCGCCCAGCTGATGGTCTTCAAGCTGTTGGCCGCGGCCAGGAAGTGGCGACGATTGAAAGGACAAAATCAGTTGCCGAAACTCATCGCAGGTGCCAGGTTCCTGGACGGAATCCAGGTCATCGAAACGAAGCCGCAGAGCGCCGCTTGATCAGCCTCGTCACCCAAATTCCAGCATAGCTCCATCGGAACTGCCAGCCTTCCTTGCCGATCAGGCGCATATCAGCGCTGACGATACCGAGGACGGCGATGGCGGTCACCTCCAGGCCGCCGAGTAACGACCCTCAAAACACCGCACTGGTCGAGGCCAGCCTGAACCGGTATCTTGTGCCTGCCCTCGGGAGTCGCTCTATCCACCATGTGATCGACACCGACATTGCTAACATCACCAAGAAGATCGTCGCCGGGGGTCACCCGCAAGCGGCTAACACGGCCTTCTGGTGTATGCGGGCATTTTTCAACTGGTGTCGCAAACCGCCGCAACGGCTCATCCGCGGTTTCCCCGCGAGGGATTGGAAAATCCGGATCCGGCCCCGATCGTCAAGCGCAAGCGAGTGGTGAACGATGCCGAACTGGCGGCTATATGAACGGGCTGTGAGCCCGAACCGGGCGATATCGGCTATTCGTTCGGCTCCATCGTCAAGCTGCTCATTCTGACCGGACAGAGGCGTACGGAAGTTGCCGCGATGCGTTGGTCCTCAACCTTGAAGCCGGAACATGGAACTATCGGGTGACCGCACGAAGAACGAAGAGCCTACGCTTATTCCGCTGTCCACACTGGCGGTGTCGGTCCCCCAGACGGTACCGAAGACCAATGACACGTTTTTTTCCCTGCGAGGGGCAACGAAAGAA
This sequence comes from Mesorhizobium sp. M7A.F.Ca.US.011.01.1.1, assembly GCF_003998295.1. Taxonomy (NCBI): domain Bacteria; kingdom Pseudomonadati; phylum Pseudomonadota; class Alphaproteobacteria; order Hyphomicrobiales; family Phyllobacteriaceae; genus Mesorhizobium; species Mesorhizobium sp. M7A.F.Ca.US.011.01.1.1. The sequence goes on along the minus strand of NZ_RZRT01000009.1, from coordinate 95,097 downwards.
GCCACTTCTCAGGCTACGCGAAGGGCAAGAAGGCTCTAGACGGCAAGGTCAATACTGACGGGGTGGCTTTGGAGAACTGGACCCTTCACGATCTGCGCAGGACGCTCGCGACAAATCTCGGCAGGCGGCAGGTATTGCCACACGTCATCGAGCACATACTGAATCACAAGGCGGCGTCCTTGACAGACATTGGCGAAATCTACAATCTCTATAGCAACGTCAAGGAGAAGCGCGAGGTGTTGCAGATGTGGTCAAATCACATCGAATGGCTGATCAAGCAGGCTGCGGATGACGCTCTGGCGGCGTAGCTGCTGGCATGGGCGGAAGATGCGGCGCAACAATCGTCAGAGCCTCATCGAATTGGAGAGCATGCTTGACCAGCAAATGCGCGGCCAATGCTTCGATGGCCGACCAGTGATCGAGTACTAGCCGGGCCGTGCAATCTTCGATCCGCCCCCAATCGGGGCGGCGCGGCATCAGGAACCGCAACTCACCATAGATTCGCTTGGCATCCGCGTAGTCGCTGCTCCCCTCATTCCCATCGGACGCATTCATCGCCATATCGCGCGGGTCCAGATAGCCTTCGAATGCGGATTCTGCAAAAGGACCTGCCAGACACGCAACTATCTCCCGGATCGCATCATCGCGTTCCAAACATCGATCCATATCGTCCTCGAAAATCGGCTTTCGCTTCGAGGTGAATCCTTGCGCTGAATAAAAACCCGCGCCTTCGACAACACCACCGCACTCTCCGTCACCGACGTCGGGGTAAATACTAACACTTGAGAAAGCAGGGAGTTCACGGTCGTCGTCGAACGTCTGACGGTGCAAAACGATGGCGGCCACCGCGTGCCCGGCTTCGTGATGCGCCACAAGCGGCAGATATTGGGAGGCTACATTCATGCGGTGCGGCTCTCAGGTCTAGTTTGCTTTTGCGCATAGGACCGCAATTGTCGTGCCAACTGGGAAAATCGTTTCGGGCAATGCGATCGCTCCGATAGCGTTGCGTCTCCTGTCTGACATTGTTGGGAAGTCGACACGCGCCCGTCGCAATGCGGTCGACCTTCCGCGCGAGTTGGGTGACCCGTGAAGGCGGCCGACCAGGACGATGTTGCGCTGATCGGCGACGAAGGCGCGGCCGGGCGAGATCGCGCATCAGGGGGTGACCGGCGTGTCGGCGAAGTCGAAGTCGTCGATGTCCTTGGCCAGCGGCAACTTGGCGACAGCGAACTGGTATTTGATGGAGCGGGCCTGCTTCTCCGATATCTCGGCCTGCAAGAGATCACCGACAATCCTGGGCGGCTCGTGCCGTCGCTTGATGGCGACGCGCCCATGATCTCGTCATAGGCTCTGCGCATTCCGTAGAGCTTCAGCGCTCCCATCAGTTCCAGTACCTCGGTGCGTTCCATGGCTGTTTGTCCTCCTGAGACTGTCATAGCGGGTGCAGTCGGCGACCGCTCGTGAGCTAGCTTCAGCGCTTGGGGAATGGAAAGGATCGTGCCCGGCGCCGGATCGCGGCTGCGGGCCAGGATGTTGAGGATCACCGGCGCCGACGATGCACCGTGCTCGATGGCTTCCTGACAGGCGGCCTCGACCGCGCTCAATCCGTCGGTCAGCACCCAGGTGAGGATCAACACCATCTGCCGGTCGACGTCATCAACCGCCTTGAGCTGCGCCGCACCTTCTCCATTGCCGACCGCACGACCCAGCCAAGGAACGGCGCGCGCCGTGTGCCAGGGATCGTAGGCGACCTCGTTGCGGCCAAAGGAGCGAACGTGTTCTCCCACGACCACGCCATCCTCTGGCGGATGCGATCCGATCGACATAAGCATGGATCTCGATGGGCCGACCGACGGCACTCGACAGCACCGAGTATTTGTTGTTGTCGAAGCGCACCGTGCAGGTCTTCGACACCGACGGGGGAATGCAATGGAAGCCGTCGAAGCGACCGGCAGCCGCTCCCGCTGCGGCTTGGCCGCATTCGCCGACAGCAGCCGGTCCCGCGTCTCACGCCGAGCTCCCATGCGGGGATAGGGCTGGTGCTTGCGCTCGTAGCGGAACTGCGTCTCCTCAGAACGCAGGACCTTGCGCACCACCTTGCGCGAGATCTTCAGCTCACGGCAGATCGCTTTGATCGACTTCCCCTGGACCAGCGACAGCCGACGTATCTTTGCAATCGTCTCTAAAACCAACATCCAAAACACAAATGCCTCCGATCAAGCCGGAGGCATCTTGATGACCCCATCGTTAAGGGGTCCCGTTTGGACGAAAATCACCCTTTAAACAGGGTCCCCATTCCACGAAAAATCAATGCACTACCTTCCAAAGCTGCGAGAGATCGCCACCGACCGCTTTGAAGGGGCTTTCGGCGGTCTCGTCAGCGAGGTTGTGGCATGAAGAAACATCAATCCACAGCATTGGGCCGAAGCATGCCACGGGCTCATGCCGCGGGAGAGCGGGAAGATATTCTTGAAAGAAGAAGCGGTCTCCGACATCAATACCGACAGGATGGGCAGCTTTCTCACATCACTTGAGGTCGAGCGTGGCAGTTGCGACCCGCAATGCAAGGCTGGCGGCGATGCATGCCTTTGCGCGGTTCCTGATTTCGGAGCACCCCGAATATTAGGATACGCTGCAACTGGTGGTGACACTTCCCTTCAAGAGGGCGCGTGGGTGGCACCTGTCGAATATCTCGATGAGCCCGGAAATCAAGAGCGTCCTGGCGCGTATCGTCCGCCGCACGCCTTCTGGACAGCGGGATTACGCTCTGTTTTCGCTGATGTTCAATACGGATGCACGAGTTCAGGGATCCTGAATCTTCGATTGTGACCTTCGTCTGGTATCGCCCTGTCCCGCCGAGCAAAGCAACGACCGCCCCACACTGCTCACCCGGTTCGGTGTTCCATACTTGCTGCGCACACATGGCTGCGGGCGAAGGAACCACCATGGCGGAAAAAAGCATCCATCATCGCCCTTTGCGGGACACGACGGCCATCCACCTCGTCAAGGCGGGTGTTGACATCGCCACCATCAGTCGATGGCCAGGCCACTCGGGCTGAACTAACGATGCGCTACGCCCAGGCCGGTATCGATATGAAGCGGCAAGCGCTCGAACAAGGCTTCCCCGACGTGATGTCATCGGCAAAAGATCAGACGATCATCGCTTTGATGGCTGGATGTTTGGCTGGCTGCACCGCTTGTAGACGCTCAGTTATGTGGAGTTGTATCGCGGGAAGTCGCGCGTCTTGGGCTTTTGCGGTGTCAGCTCCACATCTCTCCGCAGTGCACGTTGTCACTGTTGAAGAGCCGTTTGTTCAATCTTCGTCCTGGCACGGCAAGGGTTGTCGATATTGTGGGCGTCTTGCGCTTGCCGAGCTTGTCCGAAATCCAGCGCCGGATCAGGCGTGAACACTGTTGCGTAGTTCGTCAGCCAGAGCGCGGAGAACGTCGGCGCTTCCTTCCAGCGCCGTAAAAGCGTAGGGATTGAGGAACTGTCGGCCCCAGAACAGATTGCGATCTGTGCCGGATAGCGTAGCTTCCTCGCTGACACGCGGCCAATTCTCCGCAATGCATCGGAGCTGGCCTTCAACAATCGCAAGAGCTTCCGGCGCGCTGAGCAGGAAGTGATGCGCCGCTTCAAGGCAGGACGCTATCCGGCTCATGCGGTTATTGCCGCTGATGAGCATGGCCTGGCTGGCCTCCTGGCCACTGCGGGCCTGCGGACAAATATCGTACGCAGGCGTGAGGGTGAGCTTAGCGCCGTCCCAGAATGCCGCATGGTTGCGGGCATGATCGTCGGTGTTGCCGCAAAGTATGTTGAAGACAATGCGGCTGAACAACTCGCGCAGAGTTTCCGACGGCGCGGTGAATCGGTGGCGAATGATCTCCGCCAAATCCTGGTAGCTGGCGTAACGCGCCATCATCTCATCGAGCGCGAGCATCGTCAGCGCTGAGACCATGGATTTGCGTTGCCAGCCGCCCGTGACCTTGATCCGGTCGAATCGCTCGACGAGCAACACGTCGTTGCCTGCGGCGCGAACGAGCGAGACGGATGCCGCTCTGATGCCGCACAAGGCGGCAAGCCGCATGGCTATGAATTCTCCTTTGACGACGCTGTAAAGGTCGGCAGACGAGGAAAATTTCGCGACATGCTTGACGGCGTCACCCTCGATCAGCGCCTTTGGCCTTGCGCCGCCGATCGAGCTGCCGTGATGCAGCGCCTGATCTAATTCGGGGGTGAGCGGAATACCTTTCTCTACCCGCTCCGCCGATTGGACAAGCTCTTCGAGAGTGGCATTGGCCAGTGCGCGCGGCTCGTAATGCATTGGCGAAAACTGAAAATCGAGCGCGCCGATGCGGTCCGAGCCTGATTCCAGCAAGAACGTCAGTTCTGAAATATCGAGCCGCGCGATTTCATCGCCCTTCACACCGAATTTGCGGTTTAGGATAACCCGTCGTCCCCAGGCATCAGGGGCAGCATCGCGGATGCATCCCGGCATGGTTAGGCCAGGAAGCAAAGGCAATTCGCCTGCCTTCAGGGGCAGTTCCGGGAGATAAAGCGGGATCGCGCTTCCCAGTTCACGAAAGCTCCTGCCATAGTTGAAGCTGACGAGTCCGTCATGGGCATATAGCCGCCCGGCGACAACCGGCGCGGTCTCGCCCGGCAGCCAGACCCAGACATAGGCTTCGTCGTACTTGGGGACCTTAGAACTCATCGACGATCTGCTTGCCGGCCTTGTAGACGTGCTTCGGCAGCAGCGCGATGCGATCGTCCATGCGGCCTGTGAGGGCTGTGATGCCATTGCCGTCGGCATCGAACAGCTTCACACCGACAATGGCAGCAGCTTCGAACATCAGTCCGATTTCGACTTTGGGATCGCCCTTCTCGATGCGCTGCAGGGTGCTGCGTGAAACACCGATTCTCTCGGCTAACTCCTGTGCGGTTAACCGGTGCTGCATCCGGCCAAGCCGGATGGTCTTACCGAAAAGGCCAAGCGCTTCCATCGCGTAGCGCGAATAGGTGCGTTTATACGTTGCCTTCATTCGGGTCTCTGTGACCTATGCATGATCCATATCGCCTTCTTTCGAACTTTATATAGGTAATGTCACAGAGCGACTGCCAAAGTCAAGACTCCGTATCGCAAGCGTTACCCATCCGAACGAGGAAGGCGGATATTGCCGACGGCTCCTGCACAACCGGCCAGCTCTGCGCGTCTCGGGCGAGGCGGAGATCTGGCGCTGGATCGCGGACAGCCTTGAGACGCCTCGCATGAGTCATTCATGGGCGGTCCCTGGTGCGGGGCCGCGGCGCTCGACTGCTGGCCGACATTCTCGGCGGCGGGACCCGCATCCGGCTACACCAGCACTTTTCGACCGCATACGCGCCCAGCTTCTCTCCGAAATCATTGCCAATGAGCGCGAACCTCATGCGATCGCCGAGCTGGCCTGGCGGCGCGGAATCTACGCACGCATCCGTATTCGAGACCGCCCAAGGGAGGCTGACTAGCGTAACGCCCTCCGATCTAAGCGCCTTCCACAAAGCCGCTTTCGCACGCGACGGGCTGCATGTGGCGGTCGTAGGCGACATAGATGCCAAGCCCTGAGAGTAAGGCTCTACCAGCTGTTCGGCGATTTGCCTCAGAAACTGGCGCTTGCCGGCGCGAACCAGTGGTATCGCGAGGGCGAGCACGCCGAGCGCTTTTCCTCCGCCCTCCACTGACCACAGACCCGCACGCAACGAAGCCGCGCTCGATCTTATCGTGGCGTGGCTAGGTGCAATGTTTGCTCTCGCCATCAGGCCGGCTTTCCCGATGGCGTGGTCAACCTGATCTATGCGTCCGAAGGTGATCGCGTGGGCCGTGAACTCTGCACCAATTCCAAAGATCAGCTTTACCGGTTCGAACGAGGTCGGACGGCTGCTGATGCGTCAGTGCTCTGACCAGATCAAGAAGGTCAGCCTTGAAACCGGCGGCAATGCACCTTTCATCATCTTCGATGATGCCGACATTGACGGTGCTGTTGACGGTGCGGTCCAGGCGAAGTTCCGCAATGCCGGCCAGACCTGCGTTTCCGCGAACCGCATTTACGTCCAATCGAGCGTTCACGATGAGTCCGCCGAGAAATTGTGGAGAAGGTCCGGCACTTATCAGTGGTCCGACGTCTACTCCCGGAGCGAAGCCGTCGCCAACCCAAGATCGAGTCCCACATCGCAGATGATAATTCGATGCGGGGCCGAACGATAAATATGCATGCTTTGGCCACCCCGAGGCAGGGCTCATTGAGATGATCCGACCGCCTTGGAACAAAGATGGGGTAGAGCAGATGAAGCGTTGGCAGCGTGTCTCCATTCGACGCGAGCGCTTAGGATGGGATCACGATCATTCGCATCACGCGCAGCCGCAAGGGCGATGCCATGGCTACTTTGGAATCGTTGAAGTGGTTTGAGCCGGACAGTCACAAATACACCCGTTACGCCGCGGCTCAGGAAACGGGGCGGCGTCCGGCGGTGGAGGTGCTCGCTGACTTAAAAAGGGTGCGGGCAGTCGTTGCGCTTGAGAGCGACGACATTTGGGATCCGGCACGGGGTGACCTGCTGCCAATCGGCAGTTAACAGGGTCCGACAAAAGTGTGCACAACATGCTGCTGAAGTGGCCTCCGGAAGCGCTACCGGAAGTTACGCGTCTTGAACTTGATAGGGTCGATATGGTCATACTGCATCGACGATGTCGCGCCCCTTCGGCATGCCGCGCGGATCGATGCCCGATCCGCCGTGATGAGCCTCGTCCCTCGGCCGTGCGGCAACGGAAACGGCGTCTTGCGGTTTCCCACGCTGGCCAGCCCGGCCGACAGATCGGTCAGCTCGTGGGCGACGAGGTGCACCACCTCCTCTTCCGTCGGATGCGTCCGCGGACGCCGAGCATGGCCGAAGCAAGAAGCACGCGCCGGAATTTCTCGAGAGATCTTGACCCAGACGACGACGTTTGCCGCACCCGTCTCATCCTCCAGAGGAACATGAAGCCTTTGGCCGAGCCCGGCCGCTGCCGGACCAGCACCAGGCCGGCGGCCTCGAGCCAGCTTCTGCCTCGCGCCTGCATAGCATCCTGACAGGTCACGGTGCGGCGCCGGTTAGGCGGCACGCCGATTTTGGCAACGCTAGCCTGTGAACTGAAGAATGAAGGTCGGACTTGCGGCACATCGATTAGGTTCAAATGATAAGTTGCTGCCCGGCGAGGTCGTTTCAGCGCATCTCGACTGGTGGGTCGGCAAGACAATGCGGAACGGAAATGATCGCAGGCGTAAAGGACGGCTTTCGGGGCCGGAAGCTTCAGGCCTGGAACCGGACCCCAGTTTGGCGCAAGCATCGTGGCCTCCGCCCGGTCAGGCATTCACCGGCTCGCGAAATGCCAATTGATTCTGCTTAACCGGGCATACCTAAACGGCCACTTGCGTTCCGATCTCGACCACACGTCCGGTCGGGATCTGGAAATACTCCGTCGCGTCGGCGGCCGTGCGCGCCAAGCCGATGAACAGCTTGTCCTGCCACACCGGCATGCCGGAGTTGGGTGACGCCTTGAGCGAGCGACGCGACAGGAAGAAGGACGTCGTCATGATGTCGAACTTCCAACCCTGCTTGCGGCAGATCGCCAGCGCACGCGGGATGTTAGGCTGTTCCATGTAGCCGAAGGTCAGTGTCACCCGCATGAACAGCTCATTGATCGTTTCCATCTTGATCCGCTCGCTGTCGGGCACCACGGGCTGCTGCGCCGTCACCACAGAGAGGATGACGTTCTGTTCGTGCAGCGCCTTGTAGTGCTTCAGGCTGTGCATCAACGCGGTCGGCGCACTGGCGGGATCGCTGGTCAGGAACACGGCCGTACCGGACACCAGCTGCGGTTTCTTCTTCAACAGATTGCCCGCAAGGAAATCGAGCGGAATCTGGTTCCTGCGCGTCTTGTCAAATAGATACCTGCTGCCTCTTATCCAAGTCCACATGGTCATCACGATCACTGCGGCAATGGCAAGCGAGGCCCAGCCGCCTTCGAATACCTTGACGATGTTAGCTGCAAAGAAGCCGGTATCGATGAAGACGAACACCGCCATTAAGGCTATCGCGACGCCGAGCGGCCATTTCCAGATGCGCGTCATCACAACAAAAAGCAGTATGTTCGTCACCAGCATATTGCCGGTCACCGAAATACCGTAGGCCGAGGCCAGCCGGCTGGATTCGCCGAAGCCGACCACCAGCAGCATCACCACCAGCGCCAGCATCAGGTTGATGCGCGGCAGATAGATCTGGCCCGACTGTTTTTCCGACGTGTGCTGGATGACGAAACGCGGCAGCATGTTGAGCTGTACCGCTTGCCTGGTCAGCGAAAAGGCGCCGGAGATCACCGCCTGGCAGGCGATCACGGTCGCCGCCGTGGCAAGCACGACCATCGGAATAAGCGTCCAGCCCTGGTTCATCTCGAAGAACGGATGACCGACAACGCCGCCATTTGCCAGCACGAAGGCGCCTTGCCCGACATAATTGAGCAACAGACAAGGGAACACGATCGCCAGCCAGGCGAGCACGATCGGCTTGCGGCCGAAATGGCCGAGGTCGGCGTAGAGCGCCTCGGCTCCGGTGACGGCGAGGAAGACTGCACCAACCGTAACGAAGGCGACGTCAGGCGAGTTGACCAGGAACGACACGATGTAATGCGGGCTGATTGCCAGCAGGATTTCCGGGTCGTCCATGATGTGGTTGAGCCCGGAAAGGCCGATGGCCAGGAACCACAGCGCGGTAACGGGTCCGAACACCAATCCTACGCCGCCGGTGCCAAACCGCTGTACCGCAAACACGATCGCCAGGATGGCCAGTGTCAGCGGCACCACATAGGGCTGGAACGTCGGCGTGACGACATTCATACCTTCGACCGCCGACAGTACCGAGATTGCCGGCGTAATGACGGCGTCGCCAAAAAAAAGCGCCGCGCCGACGATGCCGATGCCGATGCCGATGCCGAGGATCACCGCAGAGCAGGTCGGGAAACTGTTGCGCGCCAGCGCCATAAGCGACAGCACTCCGCCCTCGCCTCGATTGTCGGCGCGGAGCACGAACATGATGTATTTGATCGTCACGGTGATCGTCAGGGACCAGATGATCAGCGAGAGTACGCCGAGGATGTCGCCACGGCTGGCGACGTTGCCACCCGCTGATGCATGCAACGCCTCGCGAAATGCATAGATCGGGCTGGTGCCTATATCGCCATAAACGACACCTAGTGCGCCCAACATCAGCGCCTTGGTGCTGTGCTGCTCGACCTCAGAATGGCTCGATTGTTCGACAGGTTCTGCCTCGTTACCAGCATTGGTAAGGGCCATGGACGACACTCCGATAAGCGCGCGGTGCTCTACGCTTGCTGCACTGCAATATCAAGTTCCGTCACGTAATGTCTGCCGTCTCGCCTGTCGTTGCTCGCCTTGGTAGACTCGCCAGCCCGCAGCCCTACCGAGCAGCAATAGCGCCCCGGCAGAACCCTCAATCGCCCAGATCAATGAATGGTTATCGCCCACAGTGCCCCCCCGCGATGCGGCCGATGGCGACCAGGGTGTCGTGGGCGCACAAGGATGGCGCTTTCCTGATGACGCCGTGCTCCAGGTGTGATCGCACCGTTGCTGCGCAAGCCATTTACTTGCTCGTCCCAGCGAGGACCGTGGCCAACTGGAACGCAGGGCCACGCCGCTCACCGGCCGCACTTTGCGGCGCAGATAACGATTCGATCTCCGCGGCGAGATTCTGGTTGAAGAAGCCACCAAGCTTGTCGAAGGACACACGGTCGTAATATCGACATGCCAGTATCCGCAACCCAGAAAAGCTCCTTGGGCTCCGCTGCGCGCGCCACGAACAACCCGATCTTCTCTGCGAAGAGGACGCCGTAATCCTTCAGGTTGAAGCCAAACCGGGGGGCGGCCGTGACGTATGGGCGAAGGGCTAGGAGGCGGGTTCGGTGAGGAACGGCATTGATGTCCACGCCGTCTCCTGGAAAGACAGAGGAATGCGGTGTCACCGACTGGCGCCGGAGGTTGATCCGGTGATTAGGAGGAGCACTCGTTGTCGGATTCTCGACGATGTCGGACATCTGACACAACGCTGCCAGAGCGATCACGTTGTTCCGAAACGATTTTCCCAGTTGGCACGACAATTGCGGTCCTATGCGCAAAAGCACTGCGATGCCGCACCGACTGGAAGAACTCATCAATGATCACGCTTTTCGAACATGTGGGCGCCGCTACCAACACTAAGCGTTCCCGATCAAACGGAAGCCTCTATCCCTTCTTTCTGAAGGCTGTCCGGACATGAACGCATTTGATGTCCGTCCAACGCTGGATGCTCCCGACGACGATCTCTATCTTTGGCTTGAAGATGTGGAAGGCGAGCGGGCACTTGCCTGGGCCGCCGGCCAGTCGGCAAAGACCCTGAAGCACTTCAGTGGAACGCAGTTCGAGCGCGACCGCGCGACTCTGAAGGCAGGCCTGTTCCCTAAGCGGCGTCGCATCTCCCCCGGCCGAGTCGCATGGCTTGAATCCGATATCAGGGCTTGGATGGAAACTAGATCTGAGAGCCGCACCGCATGAATGTAGCCTCCCAATATCTTCTCCCGTCTGTGGCGCATCACGAAGCCGGGCACGCGGTGGCCGCCATCGTTTTGCACCGTCAGATGTTCGACGACGACCGTGAACTCCCTGCTTTCTCAAGTGTTAGTATTTACCCCGACGCCGGTGACGGAGAGTGCGGTGGTTTTGTCGAAGGCACGGTTTTCTATTCAGCGCAAGGATTCACCTCGGAGCTAAAGCCGATTTTCGAGAACGATATGGATCGACATTTCCAACGCGATGAAGCGATCCAAGAGATAGTTGCGTGTCTGGCAGGTCCTTTTGCAGAATCCGCATTCGAAGGCTATCTGGACCCGCGCGATATGGCGATGAATGCGTCCGATGGGAATGAGGGGAGCAGCGACTACGCGGATGCCAAGCGAATCTATGGTGAGTTGCGGTTCCTGATGCCGCGCCGCCCCCGTTGGAGGCGGATCGAAGATCGCACGGCCCGGCTAGTACTCGATCACTGGTCAGCCATCGAAGCATTGGCCGCGCATTTGCTGGTCAAGCATGATCTCCAATTCGATGAGGCTCTGACGATTGTTGCGCCGCATCTTCCGCCCATGCCAGCAGCTACGCCGCCAGAGCGTCATCCGCAGCCTGCTTGATCAGCCATTCGATGTGATTTGACCACATCTGCAACACCTCGCGCTTCTCCTTGACGTTGCTATAGAGATCGTAGATTTCGCCAATGTCTCCGGTGCGGGCTCACAGCCCGTCCATATAGCCGCCAGTCTGCTGCCTTCGAGTGGCCCATGTTGGCCGCGGCCAGGAAGTGGCGACGATTGAAAGGACAAAATCAGTTGCCGAAACTCATCGCAGGTGACGGTCTGGTGGCAATTTGGGCACATCTTGTGTCTCGTCGCCAGTAAACACGGATGCCCGGCAGGAGCTGAGCTCGCTGCCGGCGGAAATCGTAGAGCGCCAGCGACGCATTCTGATCTTTCGTCAGGCAGTCGACCGCCTTGGCATACGCCTCGGCCTCCATCTCGATCGACCTGAACCGGTATCTTGTGCGCCATCCGGACGATCTGGGAAAGCTTGGCCGGGCCGGCGCCTTCCCAGGCGCACGGGAAGCGCGACGACCCATGTGGACCTTGGATTTCACTCCGCACTTACGCTGCTTTGGCCTTGTCAGCAGCCTGAGCATAAAGCGTGCTCAGCTTTCAGGCCGAGCACTCATCCATTGTTGACAGCACCTGTCGTCATTCAGGATCGCCCCATTCTCGCAGGCCGCTTGCAGCTTTCAGGCTGTTGTCAGCCAGGGCCGCCATAAAGGGTCTCGTTAAACAATTCAGGAGGCCGTTCCAATGAACAATCAGTTTGCGAGACTTTTTCGAGGACCAGGTATGCAGGCTTGTTTCAGGACAAAGAACTTTCTGGCGGCAACCACCGCGATGACGACGGTATTCCTGCCGGCTGTGTCTCTCGGGGTGGGTCTGGTAGCATTTCCAACTGGAGAAGCGTTGGCCGACGACCCGATTTCGATCCCGCTGGAGTATGTCGGGGAAGGCCATGACCGCCTGGGCATCTGGGCCAAGATCAACAATGGCAACGCGCAGCGATACGTATTCGACACGGGCTCGGACCAGCTCAACACGCAGATCGGGTCAGAGGTGACCGGGGTCCGCCCGATTGCCGACACGCCTTACGTATATACGTACGGGGACGGAACGTATGGTAATAAGCTTCAGAACGTGGAAATTGATAAATTTACATATGTCGATCCAGATCAAAAGATAACAATCGACGGGCCGTCTGTAAGCGATAAGAAATACCGGGCTGCTCGCATTCTCGATTTTGTCTATACCCATGCGTATTGCAAGGACAACAATCTTAAGTGCACGCCGGGATCCGTGACGGATGGACTTAAAGATATGTATGGTCAGGATCTCCAAGAACCTTATCACGCCGATAAGGAGCAGCGGGCGAAAATGACCGCTGGCAAGATGGCAGACGAAGGCGGCGATTTCGCAGGTACATTCGGGGCCGGCGATTTTCTTGGCAAGACAAGTGTCTGGGGCATGATGGGCAGTGTCACCAGGTCTGGCTACGTGGTCTCCGCCAATGTGAATCCGGATTCCGAGAGCGACCAAACGCCTGGCTGTTCCCCCTGCACGATTGTCAACCTCAATCCAAGCCTCCGGGCCCAATATACTAATGCCATGCCATGGGGAGAACCCGAGGAAAAAGATCAGGATTCTTATCAGAATTTTCCTGGCTCTGGCGCCAATGCCTCGACCGAATACGAAGGCAGCTACAATCTGCAGTACACGGTTAAGGATGGAGCCCCACCAATCACCGACCCCAACAAGACCGCGGTATTGCTCGACACCGGCACACCGGGCGGTGGCAGTCTGGAGATCAGTGATGCGATGCTGAAGCAATTTCAGGATGCGGGCGTCAAACTTAAAAATGTTCGGAGAAATGAGCAACGCGAGATCGTAAGCGCATCGGGCAACATCCCGAGCGTTACAATCGCAGGAACGGATGGCGATCCGGTAAGGCTGGACAATATCGACTTCACCTACACCAGCGGCACGACGGAACAACCCAATGACCAGACCAGTTTTGTTGCCGGTCTTGACTTCTTCAAAAACAGATCGGTCATTTTCGATCTGGAGAAGAAGTATACCGCTTATACGTCACATTTCGTCACTGCCAGCAACTTCTCTACCGATTCATCCGCACCCGAAGGGACCGGTCTGAGCAGGATCACGACGAGCATGGGGAATGAGGGCGGGTTCGGCATAGCGGGTGTCGTCTCCGGCTCCGGATCGCTGACGCTTGATACAAAGACGGTGGTCCGGATGACGAATGTCAACACCTACACCGGCGAGACGAATATTGCTCAGGATGCCTATCTCTCGCTTGCGGGGCTCGGCAACATCCAACGGTCAGCGAAAGTCGTTGCAGACGGCACGTTCGATATCTCCGAACATGGAAATGGCAGCGACTATTGGGGAATCTCCGACGCCTACAACGATGCCCGTATTCGTAGCCTGAGTGGCAGCGGAACGGTCGAACTGGGCAAGCGTACCCTGGTGCTAACGGATTCGAACGACACGTTCGCCGGCAGCATCAACGACCTCGACGTTGATAACAATAATATGGGCGGCAAACTATTCGTTGCCGGTGGCGTGCAAACGCTGAGCGGAAAGAACAATTTTTCCGGCATGACGACGGTCGGTTCCGGCGCGGGATTGCTGCTTGCCGATACAGGTGTGCTTTCCCATGATGCGACCACGTCCGGCTTTCTCGGGAATGACGGGCAGATCGGGGGCACGGCTATCGCAAACAGCGGCGGTGTCGTCGCAGGCGGCGGCACCTACGGTGCGGTCACCATTTCCGAGGGCGGCACGGTCGCTCCTGGCAGTGCGACCGATCCGAGCAGGATCGTCACCACACTGACTGTCACGGGCGATTTCGCGCAGCAGTCCGGATCGATCTATCAGGTCGACCTCGCAAGGTCGTCCGATCTCATCGATGTTGGCGGAGCAGCGGCGATCGACAGCGGCGCGCAGATCGAGCTGCTGCGGCAGGGAACGCTATCGGTCGATGCCCGATATACTCTGCTCTCCGCAGCAGGCGGCGTAAGCGGCACCTATGGCGGGCTGACGGGGGCTCTGGCGACAGACGCGACGCCCTTCGTCGATTTCCAGCTCGTCTACGATGCCAACAATGTCTATCTCGATATCAGCCGCACATCGACGGCGTTTGCCGATGTAGCCAGCACCTTCAATCAACGCTCGGTCGCCGCAGCGGCTCAGGCGCTTGGAAGCGGTAATCCGATCCAGGACAACATCCTGTTCCTGACGGCGCCGGAAGCCCGCAACGCTTTCGATATGCTATCAGGCGAGGTTCATGCTTCCATTCATAGCGGCCTCATCGAGGACAGTCATTCTGTACGCGATGCCGCGAGCGAACGGATCCGTGCGGCGTTCGACGGCGTCGGTGCCTCCAGCGTTCCGGTGATGACTTATGGGCTGGGTGGTCTGGAACTGGCCCCGGCAACGAGTGAGAATTTCGCCGTATGGGGCCGTGGCTTCGGCGCCTGGGGTCATCTCGACAGCGACGGCAATGCCGCCGGTCTCGATCACTCGACAGGCGGCTTTCTGGCTGGCGGTGACGCGGCTGTCGGCGAAAGCTGGCGGCTCGGCCTCATCAGCGGCTACAGCCATACCTCCTTGGAGGCGGACGATCGCGCGTCGTCGGGCTCGAGCGAGAATTACCATCTCGGTCTTTTTGCCGGCACGCAGAACGGCAATCTCGGTTTTCGTTCCGGCCTTGCCTATACCTGGCACAGCATCGAGACCGGCAGGTCCGTGGTCTTTCCAGGCTTCGCCGACAGCCTTTCGGCCGATTACGACGCCGGCACGTTCCAGGCCTTTGGCGAGCTCGGCTACCGTATCAATACGGCTTCGGCTTCCTTCGAGCCCTACGCTAATCTCGCTTATGTGAATTTTGACGCCGATGGCTTCACCGAGAATGGCGGCGCAGCCGCCTTGTCGAGCGGGGATCGCTCGAGCGACACGGCGTTTACCACGCTAGGTCTGCGTGCGTCGACGGTACTGACCCTCGGCACCGTGACTGCTACCGCGCGCGGCGGTCTTGGCTGGCGCCACGCCTTCGGCGACGTCAGGCCGGATACCGCTCTTGCCTTTGCTGGCGGTTCCTCCTTCGCCATCAAGGGCGTGCCGATCGCAAAGAACGCAGCTCTGCTCGAAGCTGGGCTTGACGTAAACATCACCGAGAACGCGACGTTCGGCATCGCCTATCAGGGACAGATCGCCTCGGATGCCCAGACACACGGGTTCAGCGCCAAGCTCGGCGTCCGTTTCTAAATCACCCGCAAAAGAGATTGGTTATGAAGTCAGTGAGTGCATTTTCTTTTACCGTCGTTCTCGGCTCAGCGACGGTGATGTCTGTGTCCGCCGCGCGAACGGACGATGCCTGCTACAACAAGGCACAAAGCCTATGATGACGCAATGTTCAATCGACGACCTGAAGCCAGTCGATGGCGAGCTTGACAAGCTCTACAAGGAGATGGAGACCCGGCTCAAAGAGTCCCGGCGCATGTCCAGGAACTGGTCGAGACCGCGAGGGGCTACAACGCCACCTCGGAGAACACGCGCGACGCCTACCCCAAGGATTGGCGGCATTTTTCCTCCTGGTGCCGGCGCGCTGGCTTCGATCCCCTGCCTCCGGGCTCGAAGGTGATCAGGCTCAATATCAGCGCCTGTGCCTCGGGCACCGCCGCCGGCGATCCGAAGCGTGGCGCCCCTGCCCTTTAGTTTGCGACCATCGAGCGGCGGCTTTCCGGCCTCGCCTGGAACTTTACCCAGCGCGGCCGGCCGTTGGACCGCGCGGAGCGGCATATCTATAAGGTTCTTGCCGGCATTCGCCGCAAGCACGCAAAGCCACCGCGGCAGAAAGAGGCGGTCCTGGCGACGATCTGCTGGCGATGATCGCCACGCTCGGCCACGACCTCAGGGCCTGCGCGACCGCGCTATTTTGCTCCTGGGCTGTGGCGGCGGCCTGCGGCGCTCCGAGATCGTCGGTCTCGACGTCATGCGCGACGACAACAGCGATGGCGCCAGCTGGATCGAGATTTTTGACGGCAAGGGCTGCTGGTCACCCTGCGCGGCAAGACCGGCTGGCGCGAGGTCGAGGTCGGCCGCGGCTCCAGCGACCACACCTACCCCGTAGTCGCGCTCGAGAGCTGGATCCGCTTTGGCCGCATCGCACGTGGACCCCTGTTCCGCCGCATCTTGTCGATCAGGTCGATATAATACGAAAAAGCCGCCGCCATTCGGGACGGGCGTCGGCTATCATGTCCAGCCATTATGCGGCGAGCGGATAGCTTTCGCCGGACCAGGCAGAGAACTTGGCGGCAAAAGCCTTCATCTCGTCGACCGCGAATGTGGTGCGCGGTTGCGAACTCGACTTGCTGGGCGAGAGGGACCTCGCCGAGAAAGGCGCTGACATGAGCGGGATGCTGCTTGGCCAAATCGAGATCCGCAAAGCAATCGGCCAGCGCCGCGTCGTCCAGCTGTACGCTGCAGGGCGCGTTCACGTCGTCAAGACGGATGCCAAATGCTTGCTCATAATGGCCGCAAGGTAATCGTTTCGGGTCGGAGACACAAGTTGCCGCCTCCTTCGCCGTAGAGTGGCCCGATACAATCACGATCGATATTGCCACCTCTTATCGATAGTGATCGCATAGTTCCCTGATTCGACTCTCAACCGCTCATATCAAGCGATTACTTCCATGTATCTGCTGCGCTAGCCCGTCCTGGCCTTGGAGTGTCGCTCCTCACCTCCTCCACCACTCACCAGCCCGATGGGAGTATCGCCCGCCAGCAGCTTCTCCTTGCTGAGCAGCGCGGCAACCTCAATCGCCTCGAAATCGGGCAAATCCCGCAGTGTGTCGAGGCCGAAGTGCAACAGGAAGGTCTTGGTCGTGACGTAGGTGTAAGGCGTGCCAAATTCAGCGGGCAGGCAGACGTTGACCCACAACAATCAAGGGGACGGTGCAGGCCAAGATTGCGGCAGGGCTTGGGCCCCCCACCCTTCTCCTCAGAACTCCGCTGCTTCCAGCTGGCGGCTGAAACTCACAGGCGCAGCCAGCTTGGTCTCTAACAGCATCGATCGCATCATGGTGTCTGCCATGAATCCGTGTGCGTGAAGCGCTCCAGAGCGAAGATGTTGGGCGTCAACCAGGTTCACTCCAATGAGCTTCACTTCTCGAGTTCTGCACAGTGTCCACGACTGGCGCCGGAGGTTGATCCGGTGATTAGGAGGAGCACTCGTTGTCGGATTCTCGACGATGTCGGACATGTGACACAACGCTTCCAGAGCGATCGCATTGTTCCGAAACGATTTTCCCAGTTGGCACGAAGGTTGCGGCCCTATGCGCAAAAGCACTGCGATGCCGCACCGACTGGAAGAACTCATCAATGATCACGCTTTTCGAACATGTGGGCGCCGCTACCGACACTGAGCGTTCCCGAGCCGACGGAAGCCTCTATCCCTTCTTTCTGAAGGCTGTCCGGACATGAACGCATTTGATGTCCGTCCAACGCTTGATGCTCCCGACGACGATCCCTATGTCTGGCTTGAAGATGTAGAGGGCGAGCGGGCACTTGCCTGGGCCGCCGGCCAATCGGCAAGGACTCTGAAGCACTTCGGTGGAACGCAGTTCGAGCGCGACCGCGCGGCTCTGACAGCCATTTTCGACAATCGCGACAATCTTCCCCTGATCGCGCGCCGTAGTCAGTACCTCTACAATTACTGGCGAGATGACGGTAATCCACGCGGACTGTGGCGCCGGACCACCCTTGCCGCCTACATGAAGGCGGATCCCCAATGGGAGCTACTGCTCGATCTGGATGCTCTCGCGGCTAGCGACGGAGAGGACTGGATCTGGGACGGCGCGTCCATCGAGCCGGAGAGACGGGAAAGAGCCGTTCTGCGCCTGTCGCGCGGCGGCAGCGACGCGGTCGTGCATCGCGAATTCGACCTGATTTCTCTGAGCTTTGTCGCCGACGGCTTCAACCTCCCCGAGGCCAAAGGCTACGTTAATTGGCTGGACCCTGACACGCTTCTGCTTTCCAGTGCGCTTGGTAATGGCATGGCCACCCGCTCCGGCTATGCGCGCACAGTTCGACTGTGGAAGCGTGACGCGGATCCCCTCACCACGCCGGCAATCTTCGAGGCCGGGTTCGAAAGCTTCCAAGTGTCTGGTCATTCGGACCGCACCGGCCGCAGCGAGCGCCTTTGGTTCATCGAGCAGCCGGCCTTCTTCGAGAAGATCAGCTGGATCGGCGATAGGAGCGGGCCGAGGAGGCAGATCGATCTTCCTCGCGACGCGTCGTGGCGGGTCTTCGGCGACTGGCTGGCGGTAAGGCCGCGCAAGCCCTGGACGGTGGGAGGCACCACCCATCCCGCCGACGCGCTGATCGTCATCTCGCTTTCCACTTTCCTCGCCGGCGGACGCCGTTTTGAGACCCTGTTTCAACCAGGGGAAAGGCGCTCCATGCAGTCATTCTTCTGGAATGACGGGAAGCTCATTATCTCTTACCTCGTCAATCTCGCACCGCGTTTCGAGATGTTCACTCCCGGCCACCAGGAATGGACGCGCCGAGTCCTGAACACCCTGCCCGCCGAAGGTACTGTCGACGTCTGGTCATTCGATGCGGCAGTTCACGAGACCAATGGAGAGGTCCTGATCTGTGCTCAGGATCCGATCACGCCGCCGCAGCTCTTGCTGTTCGATCTGAATGCCGCGCCGTCTCTCAGCGCTTCAGCAATCCTGAAGCGCAGCCCGGAGAATTTCGATGCATCCGGACTGGTGGTCACGCGCCACGAGGCAGTCTCTATCGATCATGAGCTGATCCCCTATACGCAGGTTGGTCCGGCGAACGGGAACGGAGATGCTCCGATTCACCTTTCCGCTTATGGCGGGTTCGGCGTATCATTCCTGCCCTACTACAACTCCCCGCTGGGCAAGCTGTGGCTCGAGCGCGGTGGCACGTGTGTCGAGGCGAACATCCGCGGCGGCGGCGAGTTCGGCACCCGCTGGCACGAAGCCGGGCGCAGGGAGGGCAAGCGTCTCGCCCACGACGATTTCGCCGCCGTTGCCTCCGACCTCGTGCGAAGGGGCATCACCCTGCCGAGGCGGATTGCCGCCGAGGGTGGCTCAAATGGCGGCCTGCTGATCGCAAACATGCTGACCCGCTATCCTGAGCATTTCGGGGCTCTGTTCTGCACAGCACCGCTTATCGACATGCGTCGCTACACCAAGCTCTTGGCGGGCGCGAGCTGGATCGACGAATATGGCGATCCGGACAAGGTTCACGATTGGGCTTTCCTGAAGGAAATCTCCGCCTATCACGCCGCAGCGCCGGGACAGCCCTATCCGCCTATCCTGATCGCCACCACGAAACGCGACGACCGCGTCCATCCGGGCCATGCGCGCAAGATGGCCGCAAAACTGCAGGCTCTTGGCTATCCCGCTTACTTCTACGAGGCCAGCGCAGGCGGGCACGGCTGCGGCGAGGACAATCGGGAGCAAGCCGCATTCATCAGTCTAGGCACCAATTTTCTCCGCAGCGCAATCGGCTTCAACGATCACCCTCCGGAGACGGCGGAACGCGTTGCAACGCAAGAGGGGCATTTGAGGTCCATCAACAATTCATTCGAGCAGGAGACGAAATAGTGCAGTGCATCCTTTCTGAACATCAAGGAGTGAATCTCATGGCGAGAACGCGAATGGGCGTAGCGCGGGCAACAGCAGCGGCGGTGGCCCTGATCATGGTGGGACAGCAGGCCGTCGCCGCGGAGCCTGCGCAAGCAGAGACCGTCCTGGCGGAGACGGGAGCCTCGGTCACCGAAGCGCCAATCCCTTGGCAGGTCCGCCTGCGGGCGTTGGGCGTCGTTACGAAAGATCTGGGCTACGTTGATACGCTTCCCGGCTCCGGTCTTTCGTATTCGGACACGGTGACGCCGGAACTCGATATCTCGTATTTCTTCACCGACAACATCGCCGCCGAACTCATACTCGGTACCACTTATGCCAACATCGCGGGCCAAGGGACGATCGGAGGGTTGGGCAACATCGGCAAAGTTTGGCTGCTGCCGCCGACACTCACGTTGCAGTACCATTTTACCGATCTCGGCGCGTTCAAGCCTTATGTCGGCGCCGGCGTGAACTACACGATCTTCTACAACCAGGACACTGGCAGCGCTGATGCTCTCAAGGTGAAGAACACGTTCGGCACGGCGCTGCAGGTCGGATTCGACTACATGGTGGACCAGCACTGGGGCCTCAACTTCGACGTGAAGAAGCTTTTCCTGAAGCCGGACTTCGACGTCACGGTGACCGGCGCGAAGCTGACGGGGAAGGCGGAGCTCGATCCCTGGCTGATAGGCGCAGGTGTCACCTACCGCTTTTGAATATCAGAGTGAAGTCTGCTTCCCGACTGCCGGTTTAAATGAAGGGCGCCTCGCGCGCCCTTTTTTACGGTCGACACTGCAGCGCAAGACCTCATGAAGCTATTGTCGGGCGGGGTTCTCTTCCGGCGGACCAAGAAGATGCACTGGCCAACCGGCCTTGCGCCTGAGGTGGAGTGCTTAGAAGCGCTTTGGATCGGGACGGGCTTTGGTATTGTGGGTGGAATGCTTCAGCCAGACCATTTGCCAGCATCGTCTCCCGGACGTCATGTGTGAGCTTCTTTGTCAGCGCAAGGCGAACACGGATCTCCTAGCAGGCCGTTGAAGAAGTGTCCCGTTTGGCCTTGAGGATTGCCTCGTCGCCGTTGTGATAGAAGGTGATGTCGATGGAGCCGTCGTCGAGCAGTTCAGCATGGCCGTCGCCTGTGACCTCGTCCATTTCGTCGAATCCGACCCATGTGAAGAAGACCGTCGACGGGCCGTAGCCGAGTTCGAGGGTTAGATGAGCCAAACGCCAGTGGGGCGTCCTGGGGACGACGCGCGCGAGATTCTGGTCGTGGTGGCCAGCCCAATACGATGTGAGAAGTTGCTGCCGGTGCGGGTACCGGAGGTCGCCGATAGTGACAGCCGATGTTCGACAGCGGCAAGGACATGCTCAGCCGTCAACGCGCCGAGGGCTTGGCCGGGAATGGTGGTGATGGAACCAATCCAGAAAGCGGCGGCTGCCCAGGAGAACGCCTTCGCGGGACTTTGACTCCAGTCCGCACACCCTGCTCAGATAGTCCGAAAAAGAGGTCAGAAGCGGAGCATCCGGATTATTATCTACACTGGGAACAGAAGCATGGAAGCGTTCTGGAGCCACTCGCCGCGCGTTTACCAGTGCCGACACTGCTCCAAGCTGACTATCTGCCATGACCACCTGCCGAACGTAGTCCGTTGATGCCACCGGTACCCTTCGCGGTCTGCTCCAGCGGGAAGATCGGGTCTGATCGACCCTGCTGACCTGTGCGGCGGCCTCTCTCGCTAGGGCGTCCCCCTTCCTGTCGTCCTCCTCCGCCGCTTTCGGCTGCTTTCGGCCCGCCGCCCTCGCCAAGGCGTCGTAGTCGGTAAGCGCGTCCTCCGTCTCCTTTAGGGGCTTCATCGCGTGACTAGAGTTTAGCGCGTGTTTGTAGGCGGCGGACCGAATGGTCGTCGAAATGCCACTCAGCGCCACCGCAAGATGCCCTAGGGCTTCCGCCTCATGATCTGACAGCGGCACGTCACGATTAGAGCCGATTGCCCTGCCTTCTTCCAGTTTCACAATGTTTGTAGTCATTTCCTGCTCCATCGCGTTGACTGAGATACGATGGAGACGGAAGTGGAGAACAAATTTTTACAAGCAACTAAGATGATATTCTCGTCAACGGGACAATAGTGGACGTTGAGGGCGGCGAACAGGGTGGTGGTGCCGTTGCGCTTGTAGTCGTGCCTCATCGTACCGAGCCGCCCCTTCTTCATCGGCAGGCCGGGTGGGTGCGGTCGAGCGCCGGATCTGGCTCTTTTCATCGACCGACAGAACGATGGCATGGGCCGGCGCATCGAGATAGAGGCCGACGACGGCGCGCAACTTGTCGACGAACTTCGGATCATTGGAGAGCTTGAACCTGGCGCCAGCGGTGGGGTGCGAGACCATGCGCCTTCCAGATGCGCCTGACGGCGCTGGCGCTGATTGCGGCGGCTTGCGCCATCATGTCGGCGGTCCAGTGGGTCCTCTCGCCCGGCGGATCGGCAAGCGTCAGTGCCACGACGCGCTCGCCGACATCGGGACCGAGCGGCGGAATGCGCCACTGTCGCGTCTTGTCGCGCAGCAGCCCGTCACAGCCTTCCGCGGCAAAGCGCTCCTGCCAGCGCCAGACGTCGGTCTTCGACTTGCCGATGCGGCGCATGACCTCGCCGGTGCCGACGCCGTCGGCGGGCAAAAGCACTATCTCGGCGCGCCAGACATGCTTTTGCGGGGCGTTGCGATCCCTGATCAGCGCCGTCAGACGGACGCGATCGGCCGACGAAACGGTGAACGATCTTCCTGTGCGCATGCGCCAGACTCGCACGCGCAGGCCAGAAAGGGAATCTCTGATTGGACTCCTATGTCAGGCGGGAACCACTAGACGCCGAGACCGCCGATGCAGACATGTTTGGTGTCGAGATAATCCACGATGCCCTGGAGGCCGCCTTCCTTGCCGAGGCCCGATTCCTTGACGCCGCGGAACGGCACCTCCGGCGTGGTGATCAGGCCTTCATTGACGCCGGTACTTCAGTCCTTCCATCACGCGGAAGGCGCGACCGAGATCGCCGGTGTAGAAGTAGGCCGCGAGGCCGAACTCGGTGTCGTTGGCGAGCGGCGTGCCCGACCTGAGACATGGGTGACGTTTTGTACCGGACACGGATGAAGTGCACCCCTCGGGTGAGCGTTTGCTCGATAATATCCACTGAAGTGAAGCAGTCGGTCTTAATGCTGGAACTCATGCCACCCGACCGACCCGGGAATTCGCAGCAGCGGCGCCGTCGAGTGCAGAACGAATGCCGTCAACCAAGGGGTCGATCTCGCTTTCGGTGATTATATAGGGCGGACAGATTCCAAGCACTTCTCCCATATTGCGGATCATGACGCCGTGCTCGCGGCACCGCCGCTCGACATCGCCGATCCTCAGCTCGGGCGCGAAGACGCGACGGGCGCACGATCCTCGACGATCTGAACCCCCGCGATGAAGCCGCGGCCGCGGGCTTCACCGACAAGCGGATGGTCGCCGAGCGCGTCCGCGAGGGCTCCATGCAAGTGATCGCCGAGACGACGCGCCTGGGTCACGAAATCGATCTCGCTGTAGATCCTGATCGCCTCGGCGGCGACGGCCGCTATCACCGGATGACCGGAGTAGGTGAAACCGTGACCGAACACGCCGACCTTGTGGGCCTCGTCAGCGGCGCATTGATAAATCTTGTCGAGATAATGACGCCGCCAATGGGCAGGTGACCGGATGAAAGCCCCCCGGCGATCGAGAGCATGTCCGGTTCCATCCCAAATGTCTGGCTACCAAACCAGTTCCCGGTGCCTCCGAAGCCGCAGACCACCTCGTCGGACAGCATGAGGATAATTTCTCACTTTCTTGCGAAGATCGGGGGTGTCCACGGTCATTCGTATTACGCGAGATCCGCGAGGCCAAAAACCATCATACCAGAGAGGCGAAACTGCTATCTAGGTGTTTAGATGCAAGAAATTAATCCTGCATTGTTCCCGCACCAGGAACACCCGAGAGGATACCAAGCAGTATTGAACCTTGTTGAAAATGCTCTCGGCGCGCTGGGCGTTATAATTTCTCGAAGGCGATCACAAGGACGTCGCGATAAGCGTACGGCATTTTCAGGTTTTCGGCCACAATCGACGATACATCGTGAAAGGTTTCGCGGTCGTTGCAGATCACAAAATCATTCGGGGAGTTCATTTCGACCTCGCCGAGGAACTCCTTTGAGGCGTCGGTGATCATGCTCATGCCGCCGGTGACGTTGACCCGCCCAATCATATAGCAAGCAATGAAGTCCACCCCGTCCTGGTGAAGGCCCTCGGGTGCCGGTTTGCCATTTACACCATCGCGCGCGACAATCCGGTAGGGATGGATCTTGATATTCCAACGATCATGTCGGGCGGCTTCACATAGAATTCTGCAGAAACCTGTCAGAATCTTTTCTAAGACGGGATGGTCTATAAAGGAGTTTTCAAGGGGCTCGAAGTGGCGCTTGAAGCCGCCATTCAGATGATTGACACTTTTTGATTGTTCGTAGGGGGCGTGGGGTAGGAGCCTAAAGATTCCGTCAGTCGCGTCATATTCAAAAGCGCTATAGCGCCGGTAACGATATGTTCCGCCGTCACGCATGTATTCATCGAGAAGAAGTCGATTCCAATGGTCAGCAAAGTTCTTCCAGGCTGCATCAATTTCGATGCCAAAGCAGGCTTCGGCGCGCTCGCCTTTTGAAAACCACCATCCATTTGTCACCAGACCGTCAGTGCATTGTTGACTGAGGTTGGCCGGCGCCTGGGGTGCGTTGTTTTCCACGGGTGTCTCCCTTTTGGTGACTTGGCGAGGACGGAACGCTTTGGACAACGCTATGTGGGTTGCGGCTTGGTATTCCCAAAGGTCGCGGTCCCTAATGTATCTCGGCGTCCTGGCTCGGATCGACCGAGGTAAAAAGCGTGTGTGATCGACTATGTAGCTGACGCTCCCGCTAACGCCCTCGAGGGCGGATGCAATGGCCCGTTCGCACATCTGGTGAATAGTACTGCCCCATGCACCTGAAACCGCCTCTTGGGACCAGGCTTGCTCAAGCCCTTGCTTCAAAACGATTGATGCCACGTCAAGAGAAGCGGTTTCGAGGTGACGCAGCGCGTCGAAGATAATGGCCGCGGCAGGGGCCTCGCGGACTTCGAGAACCTTTTGGCCGGTTGTGATGTGTTCAAGCCCGACAAAGCGGCCGTGCCCGAATTTGCCGACCGTGTTATTCAGGAACGGGATTGCGTCGACCAATGCAACATCACGGTCATCAATTGACACGAGACTTCCGTCTGCAAACCCGAGTTTGATCTCTACCGGCTGCTCTGCGGGAATGTGGCGCGTCCAAGCAAATGCCTCCTCGGGGATGGAAAAGTTCTCGGGATCTTCCAAAGGCCCCGACTCGAATTCCCGACACCAGAGGTTTTCGTCCGCGCTCCACGTGCGGTCCGCCACAAAAGTCGCTCCACACTTGGACAGGTCGGAGGTCTTCTGTTGTCGGGATATCACAGAGCATTCATACGGACTGCCGAAGTTGCCGGAAAATCCTGAGCGCTTAATGCTATTGTTAAGGCGCGGAAGACTGTTTTGAGAAAGGTTTGCTGTATGAAGAACCAGCCGTGAGTTGATTGACCTAGCATGATTAACAACCAAAGATGCGATTATGGGACGGCTCAACGAACTGCTCAACGGATAGATGCCAAGGTACTTGGCGTGGGCTCGAATGGCTGATTTCACGCCTTGTTCGACAAAGGCATCCCGCCCTTCGAGGCAGACAAAGCGCGCGCCGAACATGGCTGCCGTCCGTTCCAACAAAGGCTGATCGATGCGCGTTCCGACATCCGCTGCGACAGCTTCAATGTTCGCAAAGCCAAGGCTTTGCAGCTTGTAGAGAAGATAGGTGCTGTCGAGACCGCCGCTGAACATGGTTGCAACTGGTGCGGTTCGGTCCGGAAAAGCCTCCAGATCTTCAAAACTCGAAATGCCGCCGATGGCGGGTTTGGTGGAAGCCAAGATGGGGTTCATTTGGATGTCCTGCTCTCAAACCAGATGCCAGCAAACGTCGCAGCGAGGACGAGGCCTGCGCCTATCAAGCTCGGTACTGTCAAAGGCTCATTCAGAAGAAGGTGCGCTAGAACGAAACCAAAAAAAGGTTCTGTTCCCATCAAGAAGCCAACCCGTGTCGGTGTGGATTTTCTCACTGCGGCATTTTGAATGTAGAATGCAGCGAGGGTGCAGAAGAGTGCAAGGAAGGCAACAGCGCCCCAAAACTGAAGGGTGGCCCTCACAACAAGGCCTGAAATTCCGAACTGAGCGACGGCCAAAACGAAAGTAAGTGTTGCCACCGTCGATCCTTGGATGGCCGTCAGGGCTGCAGATGAAATCTGCCGGCCGGCCAGAAGGCGTTTGGTGGAAACGACCATAACCGCTCGCAGAATCGCGGCCCCCAAGACAAGCGCGTCACCCGGGCTGAACCTGCTGATCCCGCCAGTGAGAATGCCGACACCGATGCACGCTATGGCAGCACTTGCCAAAATGCCCGTAGGTGGAAGTCGCCGTGATAGCCCATAGTCGATGCTCGGCGTGAAAATCACACAAAGCGATATGATCAAGGCCGTGTTCATTGCGCTTGTCGATGCAACGCCGTAAGTTTCAGCAATAAAGATGCAAAAAAGTATTGTTCCCAATGCGAAGCCGCGGATGAAATCGCCCCAGGAGACCAATGCGATCTCATGTCTTGCAGCCACTGCCGTAATGATCGTAGTAATCAGGAAGCGATAAAGAACAAGTATCGAAACCGGCGCGTAGAACAGTGCGCCTTTCCCGACCGGATAGCTCGCCCCCCAAACGAATGCGACTCCCAGCAAGGCTAGATCCACCGAGAAAGATGGCGTCCGTGTTTTCCTGACAGGTATTGGAGAACTTTCGAAAACGTCCACCTTCAAAGTTTCCTTTGTGTTAGCCATCCACCCCTGCTGCGAGGGTCAAACAGATCAGGTCGTTCAGCCTCTTGGGCGATCCGTGCCGCGGCGTACTTGTTTTTGGTAACGCAAGTGCCGTGCCGATTCGGAAAACCATTGCTAGACAACAACCTGGTCGCCTTGATAGTTCGGCGGTTCATGTCCATTGTTGTCAGAATGCCGACAATGACTTCAACTGCAGGGATCCTACCGGCAGGGCCTCAAGGCGAACACGCGGCTCCAAGATGCCGACACGATGGCTGGTTCAGCCATGCTTCGACAGTTGCCTGTTTTTTCAGTTCCTTTGCTGTTCGTGCGCTAACCGCAACGCTCCATACTAGTCTCGCGTGGCTGTCCCCGTGGGGTGGGCGGCAGAAAGCGATTAGGCCCGCTGAAAGAGGCGAACCGCATCCGAAGGATCGTAACCAAGAGAAGGACCTGAAGCGAGAGCGAAGGTTGCGGGAGGCCGCGGCGGGCCTAAAAGGCAATGCCGACCGCCCCAGGAAAGGCTGACAAAAACCGCAGCGGCCGACTGTCCAATAGGGTGCGCCGGGCCAGGGCGAGCCAAATGGCAGGGGCTGCCGGGGGACCCTAAGAAAAGCCTGGGTTCACGAGCACCCGGCGCGCGCCATCAGGCGGCCAGCTACTTGGAGGGCGGGTGTATCATGCCTGTTTGTCGGGCCGAACCAGATCCATGTGGCTGACGCCGAGGGCCAATGCCAGTTCATAGATCGTGATAATTGTCGGATTTCTTCGGCCTTTCTCCAAGCCGCTGATGTACTGCTGACTGAACCCGGAAATCTCCGCAAGCTGCTCCTGCGTCAGGCGCTTCCTTTGCCTGATCCTCTGCACATTCCGTCCGACCAACTTGCGCATATCCATGCACGCAAGCCAGCGGATCAGGCGGCTTGAGTTTATCAACTATAATATGTAATCCACATTTAGCAGGCACAGGGCTTCGCGGGTCCATTGGCCGGAGATAGAATTAGCGATGTTGCAGCCCAGATCGAACACGCCGTTCGCCGACGAGGTCCCCTGGTCGGACCGCATTACAGCCTACGACAAGGACCACTTTACAACCTATATGAGGCTCCTGGACGCCTCGGCCGACAACGCCACTGAAGAGGAAATGGCCAAAGTGATCCTCGGCATTGATCCGGCACGCGAACCTGAGCGCGCACGCAACGTTCTTCGCAGTCATCTCGACCGTGCAAACTGGGTGGTGACGAGCGGCTACAAGGATTTGTTCGCCAGTTGACGAAATGGGCGGTGCGGTCGCTTCGCTTCAAGCAACGAAGTCGCGCAACCGCCATGCATCGACGTATCACCACAGCGCGGATGGCCCAGCGCTTCGCTGTCTCATCATTTTGTCCTCCGCTCGCCAATGGCTGCTTCCCAGGAATGGGTGCGGCGGCGAATCATGACAGGAACGGGTCCGCCGTCTGAGCCGCACCGCATCCGAAGGGCCGGATGGACAACCTACTGAAAGCTCACAGCTGGCTAAGGGTTGCGGGACGCCGCGGCGGGCCTAGAAGGATGCGGCGCCACCTGCTGAGAAAGGCACAAAACAGAGCGAATTGCGAGAGTCTAACGACGCGCTAGGAGGCGCAGCGGAATGGTCGAGACGCCAGAGCCAAGAAAATCGGGGCTCGACCCACCGGCACACGGCACGCGCGGTGATGGGCGCGGGCGCCCACTACGTGCGCAGGCTCAACAGAATCTCACACGGATCAGCATCGAGGGCCGCAGTTACGTCGAGAAACTCAATGACATCGAGACGCCGTTCGCCACCCTCATATTTCGCCACGAAAGATTGCGGACGACCAAGCTTCTCAGCCACCTGCGCCTGCGTCAGCCCTTTGACATTGCGCAGTGAGATCAACTGGGCCAGAAACCGCTGGTGGCGGGGAGATCGAAGAGATTTGGGCATTTAGGTGAACCGGCAGGTAGAGACCGGCTCAGCGACTAATCCCCGTTTCGGATTATCCCATTTTGGGATATTCTGCCTTGGATCCAGCGATCAACATGCGAGGTTCGCGGCAGACATGAATCAATCAACGGGAACAGATAGGACTCAAAGCTCAACACTGCTCGACGAAGTCCCTTGGTCTGACCGTCTTACCGCCTACGACAGGGCGCACTTTACCATCTATATGAGGCTCCTGGACGCCTCAGCCGATGAGGCGCCCGAAGAGGAAATGGCCCAACTGATCCTCGGCATTGATCCGGCACTTGAACCGGAGCGCGCCAGGAAGGCGCTTCGTAGTCATCTCGACCGTGCGAACTGGATGGTGACGAGCGGCTACAAGGAATTGTTCGCCAGCTGACAAATTCGCAGTGCTCGGTCATAGAAGCGTTCCTGTGCCATTGGTCAGGCTGATCGGGGCCTGCACCACAGACGCGCCGGCAAAATGGACCCGGTGGCGAGCACAATTCAGTTCCCAGGAAATCGGGGTTTGGCAACTGTCCGAGCGTCTGACGTGATAGAAGGTTCCGCTCTGTCTGGATGGGTATTAGCCCGGAGCAGCACTCCATATCGTACCGGCGCTCGACGAAGGGTCCACCTCTTCGCTTTCAAGCCGCATAACCGATAGCCATCGCCCTAAGTCAAGGGTTAGAGATTACCGGCAGGCAGGTATGCAAGCGGGCCATCCTCGGAAACTATATAACCGCACGACTAGCTGTGAGCTTTCGGGAGGTTGTCCATTCGGACCGGACCGGGGAGACTGGAGTTACCAAGCTTCAGCACTCACCGGAGGGTCCGAATGAACATCCATAAGAATGCCCGTCTCACACCGCTGCGTCGAGAGGAGATGGCGCTGTCGGTGATAGAAGGCGCTTTCTCCAAAGCCCATGCGGCGCGTGTCTACGGCGTGTCGGCCAAGATCGTGGCGCGCTGGGTCGAGCGCTACAAGTCCGAAGGGCGGGCCGGCATGATCGACCGTTCCTCGCGGCCCGCCAATATGCCGCAGGCCACCGCTGCGTTGATCGCCGAGCGCATCATGGCGCTGCGGCGGCAACGTTGGACCGGCAAGCACATCGCCCATGAGGTCGGCGTCTCGCCCGCCACCGTTAGCCGGGTTCTCAAGCGTGCCGGACTGTCGCGGTTGCGGGATATCGAACCGGCCGAGCCGATCCGACGCTACGAGCGCGAGCATCCTGGCGAGATGATCCATATCGATATCAAGAAGCTCGGTCGTTTCGAGCGCATCGGTCATCGCATTACCGGCAAGCGCACCGGCAATGCCAGCTCGCGCGGCAGCAGTTGGGAGTTCGTCCATGTCTGCATCGACGACGCCTCCCGCATCGCCTTCTCGCAGATCCTGCCCGACGAGAAAAAAGAAAGCGCCATCGCCTTCCTCAAGGCGGCGGTGGCCTACTACGCCAGCCTCGGCGTCACGATAGCCCGCGTCATGACCGACAACGGCTCCTGCTACAGATCAAAGGCCTTCGCCAAGGCCTGCCGCGATCTCGGCCTCAAGCACGTCAGGACAAGACCCTATACACCCAAGACCAATGGCAAGGCCGAGCGCTTCATCCAGACAGCACTGCGCGAATGGGCTTATGCCATCGCTTATCCGACTTCAGATCACCGCGCCGCAGAGTTGCCGGTCTGGCTGCACAGATACAATTGGCACCGTCCCCACGGGAGCCTAAAGTCCAAAACACCTATCAGTCGCCTCGCTCTAACCGAGGACAACCTGTTGAGGCTCCACAACTAGCTCGTCAGCGACGACACACCCGCTCGAGCACCCATAGACTATGATCACCGGCGCGGACTGGAAGAATACGGCTGCATCGCCCGAGCCGGCGGAACAGAAGATCTCGGCATCCAGTCAACGCTCGATACAAAGCGCGCGATCGAATGGCCCGAGCACAAGGGGATCAAAAAGCTTCTCAGACAATTGAGGACCCTTCGGACCCCAAAAGGGCTATAGCCTGATTTTGGGTTCGCACGCCTAGCTTCTTCTTGGCATTGTCCAAATGAAAAGCGATCGTGCGTGGCTTGATACCCAAGATGCGGC
The DNA here is from genome assembly GCF_003998295.1 of Mesorhizobium sp. M7A.F.Ca.US.011.01.1.1. Taxonomy (NCBI): domain Bacteria; kingdom Pseudomonadati; phylum Pseudomonadota; class Alphaproteobacteria; order Hyphomicrobiales; family Phyllobacteriaceae; genus Mesorhizobium; species Mesorhizobium sp. M7A.F.Ca.US.011.01.1.1. The sequence goes on along the minus strand of NZ_RZRT01000009.1, from coordinate 64,221 downwards.
CGGTCACCCAGGCTGAATTACCCCGCGCTGCCCACCTCAGGCACTCATATTCGCGGGATGTCAGCGAAACCCCATCCACTGTTCGATCGCTCGGCAATTTGCGGCGAACGCAACGATGAAAGCAGGCCGCCATCAGTTGAAGAGCTTGTTCGTACCGCTCAGCGACCCGAAGAAATACTGGACGAGGCTCATCGGCGGCAAAAGTAACCGCAGCGATGCGGCCGCGGAGATCGACAATTGGGATCGTCAAACCGCAGCAGATGCTGAATTGAGCCGCCTCATCGAATAGCTGCTGTTGAGCCGGCGACATTTTATCGCCTCCCAAATTCGATCCCCAGTGAAACGGGCAGCCGCCATTTCGAGCACGCAAGACCACAGGATCGAGTTTCTCATACTGATTTTCCAGATACTGTCTGGTCCAGCGGGGTGGATAGTTTGAAATTAACCTCGGTTTGCCGGAAGGCCGTGCTGGCAAGGAGAGGTAGGCAAAGAAGATTAGGTCAAGTCGTCCGGCCGCCTCAGCCATGGCATCCCGGAAATCTGCCTCATCGATACTCTGTGACAGTCTTTCAAGGAATGTCTCGAAAACAAGTGGCATGTGCCTCGTCATCGTCGCGCTCGATTCTTCCTCTTTCTGCACGCCTTCCGGCTGCGTCGTGTATGTCCCGACAAACGTGATTGAATTCGCGGGCGTCGCTGGGCTGACCGGGCTCCAGAATGCTGCCACACTTTCGATCTTCGTCGGTCATCCCAATCATGCTGGGCTCACCCGATGGGCGTCTGGCAGACGCCTCATGATCTCAACAGCTCAATCAGAGAATCTCCATGCATTAAATCATGACCGCCCCTGCACCGACCAAATCAGGAGAAATCATCCTGCGCTGACCAAAAGCCATCATTGACCCCAGCTTTTGCAGGAATTTGGGTCGGCATTAGCATAACAATTCGGATAGCCGCTCATCCCCCACCCGGGGCGCCGTGATCCGCAAAGAAGTGTTGCGATGCTTTCTTTTCTTTGATAGGCAAATCGTCTCAACAATATTAAAATGCCTTTCCTTGTGAACGGGGTGGCGTGTGAGTATCGTCCTTCTATATACCTGACGTGATAAAATTCACCGCAATGATTATGGCCCGCTGCAATGATGTAAAGGGCACGTCTAAGCTCAATCTGCATCGGAACGTGCAGATGACCTTTACCAGACCCTCGATCCCGCACGGGCCATAATGATACTGATTACGTGGGTCAAAAAGGGCGCCCTGCCGGCGGGGAGGTACACCCGCAGGGCGCGCCGCACAGAGGTCCTGGTCGTTGGGCAACAGGACAGCGGCGGCAGAACTGATTCGGTTACAAATCGTGACTGAAATAGCCCGGAGCATGCTCAAGATCAGATATCTGGAATTCAACAGTTTTGGGTCTGCTCGGCGCAGTAGCGCGCAGGGACATGCCTGCCTCCGGACTCGCTCCTTCGCGATCGCAAAATCATACGGCACCCTCGGCCTTCAGCGCGCGATAGGTGGTATCGACCGACTTTACCGTCGCGTCGACAATGATGTCGATCTCTTTTCGGGTAATGATCAGGGGGGGGGCATAACCGAGGATGTCGCCATGCGGCATGGCCCGTCCGATGACACCATTCTCAAACAGAGCAGCTGCAGTGCGCACCCCGACCTGAAGGTCGGGTTCGAATGGTATCCTTTGTTTTGGGTCCCGCATCATCTCTACGGCCGACAGGATACCCACTCCGCGAACTTCACCAACGATGGGATGTCCCGCCAGCTCGGCCTTCATCCGGTCTTGCCAATACGGTCCAACATCGCGGACATGCTCCAGAATATTTTTTTCTTTAAGCAGTCGAATATTGGCGAGCGCGGCTGCGGCACAAAGCGTGTGCCCCGAATATGTCCAGCCGTGGCCGAGTGCGCCGTGCTTCTCAGTTCCTTGTTCCAAAACCGACCAGACACGGTCGCCAATGATTGACCCGGAGATGGGGAGGTAGGCGGAACTCAAACCCTTTGCGATGGTCACGAAATCCGGACGCATGTTATACAGGTGGGAACCGAACTTCTCGCCGGTTCGCGCGAAGCCACAGACCACTTCATCCGCGATTAGAAGGATATCGTATTTGTCGAGCACCGCTTGAATGGACGTCCAGTACCCTTTGGGGGGCGGCACAATACCTCCTGTCCCAAGTACCGGCTCTCCGATAAAAGCTGCAACCGTTTCCGGTCCTTCGGCCAGGATCAAGGCTTCAAGCTCATCGGCACAGCGCCGGGAGAACGCTTCCTCGCTCTCCTCGACACGCGCCTGGCGGTAATAGTGCGGCGTGGTTGTATGGCGCACCAAATCCAGAGGCAGGTCGAAGAAATTGTGAAAGAAGGGAAGGCCAGTTAGGCTACCCGTGACCAATCCAGACCCGTGATAGCCGCGATTTCGCGAGATGATCTTTTTCTTTTCGGGCCGGCCAAGAATGTTATTATAGTACCAGACCAGCTTGATGTTGGTTTCGTTGGCATCGGAACCGGAGAGGCCGAAATAGACCCTTCGCATGTTCTGACCGAAATACTCGACCACGGCCTCTGCCAACAGGGCGACCGGCTCCGTACCTTGGCTGGCATAGACGTGCGCGAACGGCAATTCGTGTGCTTGCCTGGCAATGGCCTCGGCGATCTCCGTGCATCCATATCCCATGTTGACGCAGTAGAGTCCTCCGAAACCGTCGAGGCTCCTTCGGCCTTCGGTGTCCCAGATATAGACGCCTTCCGCACCGGCCATAATCCTATTTGGCGTTTCGCCTCGGCTGTGCTTGGCCAGATGCGTAGAAGGATGGAAGACGAAGCTTCTATCCTTCTCCCGGAGTTGCTCGGTTCCCAGATTGCTCAAGCGCATGTCCCTCTCCTCGCGATAAATTGGCGGAGGGCACTCGGCCAGCCACCTGTTTAGCAAATAGCATACCGGAAACGTCCCTTGAGTTTCTCGGGAATGCAGGTTATTCGCCGTGAAATTCGCGGGATCGGCCCGAATTGCCGTGAAAACTAAGGCGTCACCTTCGCCTTAGCCGAGGGTCGGGGGCGCGTCCTGCAAACACGAACAGCTTACGACGCGCATGCGCCCAGCATAGTGCCCGATTAGCGGGCGATATTGACGGATGAATAGCGCTCGGGACGCTGTTCCCGCCGGCCGCGCGAGGCACGATAGAGCGCCGGCGGCCATGTTCCGCCGAACTGCCGGTCATCCCTTACATTCTGACGGTCCGGATCGGTCTTGCCCTTCCCAAGGGTGGTAATGAGGTGATCAGGGGCAAAGCACATTCGCCTCGATCAGCAGGCAGCGGGTTCCGTGCCGCGGCACAGGCTCCAACCTGGTTGGCCAGCGCTGAGAGGCTGAGGTCGTGCCCTCGCGCATATTGATAGCTTTGGCGGTGCGGCGGCTGGTGCTCGGCAGACTTCTCGAAGGAGCATAGCCAGAAGGTTCGGCCCGGCAAAGACGCGCGGCGAGAGCTCCTTGCCATTGACATCTTGATTCGCAGCCGACCAGCGCCGCCAAGTTCTATCGTCAGCGTGTTGCCTTTCTTGCGATCGCAAATTCGTGGTTGCTGCGCAGGGCGAGCCGAGCTGCGGCTCGCAGGAGGGGGCGAGCCGACAGAATTGCGCGGCCTGAAAAGCTGCCTCCATCAATGCTGGCCGCTCGTGCAGTCTCGAAACGCTGGATCAAGCCTCAAACATCGAACAGCCGCTCCTTTTCCTCGCGAAACCAGCGCCCTCGCGCGACATGATCTTGTCTGACGATCCGACGCTTCGAGCGGGGCTCCTCTAATAGGTTGCACATGACCTGCAGCTTTCAGCCAAACTCAGCAAATCGGACGTCGTGCTCTTCTTATCATCGCTCGGCAAGCTCGGAACACGCTGGCGGACGTTGCTAAGGCTAGTCGCCGCCAGCGGATGGCGAGGATGTTTGGGCGGCTAAGTGCTTTTAGGTGGCGATTATAAGCCGAGATCGCGATAGGTGCTTTCGCCATAGCTCCTGGCGCCATCGCCACGCTGAGCGTTTGAAAGCCGATGAAATTCGCTCGGCCAATTGGCTAGCGCGTGCTTGATGGCCTTCATCTTGAACGGCACGTGCACAACACATTTGTCCCTGATGATAGGCGGACAGCTCACATCTTGTTGCCGCGAGCCGTTAAGGTTTGCTGCGATTATCGGCAGACCTAGATCAAGAGCCAATTCCATTTCCCAGCGCACGAAGCGAAAAAGGTTTTTCGTCTTCTCACCGATCAGGACAAGTACCTGGCTCGATCCATTCATTCTGTTGCGAAGATTGCGTTTAACATAATCTTCGTCCTGTGCTCGGCTCGTCATATTGTCCAGATCGTGAGCGTTCGCGAATTCAAAACTCACATTCTCGCTGGCGTTCCACCCTTTCATAAAGCGGTATGCCCAAGCGTCTTCATCGCCGTCAAATATTACATAGGTCGGATCGCTGTATGCCATTGTTGTCTCTTAGTTGTTTTGACGAGCAACCCACTGGGTGTGCTCCCGTGAGAAAGCCAGTTCGGCTTCGTTCACCGCGGCGGAGAATGCCTCATCCGAGTTGGCGTCCGTAATAAGGTCGGCAGTCAAGCCGATCTCGTGAGCTGTCAACGTGTAAGCCGATGCCAATTCGTTAAATTTCTTGATCTGGGTCCACCCAATAAGGGAGGCGGCGATGACAATTAGCGGCTCGGTCGGCCAGCCTGGCATCGCGGGGTCAGCGATGCGTACTACGATGAACGAGAATCCCAGAGCGTATGCAAAAATACCAAGGCCCATCCAGACTTTCGCGGACCTCTTGTTCGAGCGCGCCTTCTTCTCGTACCACTTCCGTTGGTCGCAGATTCGTCTCTGCAGATATAGGTCTTTTCTTTCTTTTAGCGGGGAGTCCCTTATCGACATCATCTGGTCGGTTGTTTGGGGGGATGCTGAATCGGTGCCGCTCAACGCGCTACCAAGGTGACGATTGCTATCAAGGATACCTTCCATGAGCTTTCGAAAATCAGCTCTGGCGTCAGCGGCGCGCGCGTCATCGAACGGCTGTGCTCGCATCGCGAAGCGCCAAGTCAATGTCTTCACCGACTCTGCCAGAGCTCGAGCCTGATACCAGACCTGCTCGGGCTTTGTGACCGACCGGAAAATGAGGACTCCCATTGAGCAAAGAAATACCGCAGCATAGACACCGAAATAGGCTTTTGATGGCGACAAGTCCAAAGAGAGCACCGACGCTAAAAAAAGAAGAACGTACTCTGCCCGGATCAGGCGCAGAAACGTCGCCTGCTGCTCGTTGGATGCCACGTCGGCGCTATTATAGAGTCCAGGATATTTCATTTTTGAAGCACACCAGTCTATTTTGTGGCGGTAAATTCTTTAAGCCAGGATTTGGCAAACGTGAGGTTAGCAGTCGAGCTTACAGAGCCTATTCTTGAGCGAGGCGCGGTCCCTCTGTTCATAAACAGGAATGCAGGTCCTGTCCCATCAATGTAAGGGTATAGGCCCAAAAATTCTTGCCCGGAGAATGTTTCCGAAGAATTTTTTGCCACGGGCAGAACCGCTACCGCGGTCCGAAACCCATCGAAAAAGCCAAGCTCCCAAGGCATCCATCTGGATCCTGGAGAATTGTTTGAATGCACATAGATTAGCGTCTTTGACTGCCTCATACGGGTCCGCAGCAACTCGGCGGTGGCCGAGGAGACTTTTGTGCGGTCCAGTTGTGAATCTTCGACCCAATCTACGTAAGCAGTGAACCCAAGCTCCTCGAAAATTCGCTTCACACCGAGAACGATCTCTGCGTCCTTGAAAGAATGTGACAGAAAAACGTCGAATGACGATCTGGCTGTAGCTGCGGCCGTCTCTTCCTTTAGAACGATCGATGCGGCTCTATGTCCTCGACTGGCATTCGCAACTCTTTTCAGCTCTGCCTCGGTCAGTAGCACTATTCAAATCCCCCCATGATCTGTTCGCAATCTATGAACTTGACGCCCATTCGATTAAGCGACCCTTGTCTTGTGAAAACTGGCACCATGCTCTCCAGCCGGTAGCGCAACCTCCACCTTCTCAAAGACCACGTCGGGTGGCAGGAGTGACCGGCCTTGTCACCCACCTACGCGATCCCGGCACAGCCATGCTCCTCGCTTAGAAGGCTGCGGAGACCAGCAATGTCAAACAGGACAGACGATCTCCTAATCTCGAACAGCAACGAACTTAGGACGTAAAAACGCGATCTCCGAATGTCCGCAGGCGTCGAGGGCCGGGTTGGTCGCCAAGGCCGAGCGGGCCAGCTTGCACTCCCGCTACCCGTCGGCTTGCCAAACCCTCGCTGTAGATTTCGCCCCCTACACGGATGCGCTGACCGCGACTAAGCTCAATCGCCACTGATCGCCAATCCAGGGCGAAAGTTCCCCCCTTGAAGTAGCGGTAGAGGCATTTTTCGGCACTTCGCATCTTAGATATGGACGCCTCCTCAACCAGGCACGATCCGGTTTGGCTTCTCGCCGTAACCGTGCTGGGCAAGTGCGTCCGATGGCTGCTTCGATCCTCTCCTGGAATAGATCGGTTCCAGATTGCTCAAGCGCATCGTCCTTGCTCGCGATCAACTGGCGGATAGCGCTCGGCCACCTTTTTCCAGCAATTAGTATACCGCAAATGTCCCTTGAGTTTCGTCGGAATGGGTGCCTTTTGCCGACGAATCTACGGGATCCGTGCCAAACGCCGTTGAAACTTAGCTTTTGGGTTACCGTTGCCTCAGGGCGGACAAAGGTATCGGTGAATTGGACTTCACTGGTTTCGTGACGACAAGGCTATAGTATTGATCAATCCCCAAGCCTGCCTGCAGCAGTCCCTCCATGAAATCCTGATAGGCGGCCATAGAACGAGATGCGACCCGCATCAGATAATCCACGCGCCCCCCAATTGCCCAGCAGTCCAGGATTTCCGGAATGTCTTGGATAGCAGTTTCGAAGTGTCGTTGGTCCTCAAGACGATGACGATCCAGCACGACCTCCACCATCACAAAGATCATGCCGCCGATGAGGGCAGGACTCAGCCGCGCATAAAATCCCTCAATAATCCCCGCGGCCTTGAGTGCTCGGAGCCGCTCCGAACAGGCGGACGCCGAAAGATGAACTCGTTTTGCAAGCTCACTTTTTGAAATCCGACCGTCTGCCTGAATTTCGGAGAGGATCCGCAGGTCCCAACTGTCGAGTTGCACGGGATCGGGTTTCGACTTCATAACCTATGCTCTCAGCGATGACATCGCGTTGTGTGCCGATCAATTCTATCATCAATTGAAACGAGCGAATGTAGCAGTGGAAGGCATCCGTTCCAGGCCCGAGATGTGCCAGAATGGGGTACGAAAATCAGCTGAGGGTGAGCGATCCGCTGAGAAAAGCTGCAGAAGTAATTTGGCTATCGCCCCAACGCCCAACGGGGCAATGGTGCAGCTGGAGAGAATAGTCGGCGGCGGCGGAGACCATGATAAATAGATAACCGATTTTCTTGAATCTCGCTGCCGTACTTGATAGACGCGCGACTGCATTCGACCCTCGATCGCATGGACGGCATACTCAATGCAGTATTCACTCGCACATTCAACTATTAGGGTGAATTGAAGGCCTTGCTTGGCCGGCTCGCCGAGGCGCAGGGCACCGCAAATGCCGCTCGTCTTATGGCTTGCCCGATAATTTGGCGCTCGGGTCTGGCCGAAATCGCCCAACCGGAAAGACTCAAACACCGATGTTGCGTGCGATGCTGTCGGCTGCCATACGCTTACGCCACTCAAGAGGCCCGGAATTGTGAATGGAGTTTCCCTCAACATCGACAGCCATGACGACGGGCATGTCCTGCACATCGAATTCATAGATGGCTTCCATGCCCAGGTCTTCAAAGGCGACAATCCGCGCCGCCTTAATCGACTTTGAAATCAGGTACGCAGCGCCACCCACTGCAGCAAGGTATGGCGTTCTGTGTCTTACAATCGACGCGATGGCCGCCGGTCCCCTCTCCGCTTTGCCCACCATCGCGAAAAGGCCGGTTTCGGCGAGCACCTTGTCCGTAAAATCGTCCAAGCGGCTGGAGGTTGTTGGACCGGCGGGTCCAACGACTTCATTCCTCACTGCCCGGACGGGACCGACGTAGTAGATCACGCGGCCCCTCAGATCGACTGGGAGCGGCTTGCCGGCATCAATCAGTTCGACCATTCGTTTGTGGGCAGCGTCACGGCCCGTCAGCATCTTTCCAGAAAGCAGGAGCGTTTCACCGCAGCGCCACGATGCCGTCTCTTCCTTCGTAAGCGTATCTAAATTGACCCGCCGGACGCCGGCTGGGTTCAATTCGTCGGCTCCGATGTCGGGCCATTCGCGCAAATCGGGCGGCTGGAGGCTGATGGGTCCAGAGCCGTCCAAAGTAAACTTCAGGTGCCGGTTGGCGGCGCATTGCGGGATGAGCGCCACAGGCTTGGACGCTGCATGAGTAGGATAGGTCGCAACCTTGACGTCAACGACTGTCGTCAGACCACCAAGGCCTTGGGCGCCGATACCAAGCGCGTTGATCCGCTCATAAAGCTCAATCCGCAGCCCCTCTTCTGCGCTTGACGCCCCCCTTGCGATCAGTTCCGCCATATCTATGGGCTCGTTCATGGCCTCCTTGGCCAGCAGCATCGCCTTTTCAGCGCTACCACCGATGCCGACAGAGATCAGTCCAGGTGGACACCACCCGCTGCCAAGGGTCGAAACGGTATTGACCACCCAGTCGGAAACGGAGGCGGTGGGATTGAGGGTGGTAAAACGTGCCTTGTTCTCCGACCCGCCGCCTTTCGCGGCGATGGTGATCTCAATCTGGTTACCTTGCACCAGGTCGACATGGACAACTGCCGGTGTGTTGTCGCGGGTGTTGACCCGTCTAGCGAGGGGATCCGCAACGATCGATGCCCGAAGGGGATTGTCCGGATCGAGATAGGCTTGACGTACGCCCTCATTCACAAGATCCGCGAAACTGGCTGTTGACTTAATGCGGGCATCCATGCCGACCTTTGCGAAGACAACCACAAGTCCGGTGTCCTGACAAATCGGGCGCCGCCCAAAGGCCGCCATGCGGGAGTTCAGCAGAATCTGACCTATGGCATTCTTCGCCGACGGGCTCTGTTCTCGCGTGTATGCGTGAGAAAGAGACCGGATATAATCTGGAGGATGATAGTACGAGATGTACTGAAGGGCGTCGGCGACGCTCCTTGTGATGTCGCTACCGGCCATGGTCCGTGTTCTGTTTCCCACCGGATTTTATCCAAATGAACCGAGGCCATTGACCATTTTCAGAATCTGGAAGCTTCGCACCCCCTGCTCGCCGCCTTCATATCCATAGCCGCTTTGTTTGACTCCTCCATAAGGGGCATCAGCGGAAACCCCTTTCAGGTAATTCACACTAACAGCGCCCGCAGAAAGACCGCCCACAAGCCTCTGTTGCGTATCGGCCGCGCCAGTAAACAAGTAGGCGGCCAGACCGTACTCCGTGGCGTTGGCTTCATCGATCGCCTCTTCGATCGTATCGAAAGGAGCCACGGTGAGAATTGGTCCGAACGGCTCTTCATGAAGCACTCTCGCTTCCTTCGGTACGCCAGTCAGGATGGTTGGCGGCCAGTAAAACCCCGGTCGGTCAAGGGGGATGCCACCGGTCTCGATTTGGGCGCCGCCCTCTACCGCATCTTTGGTCAGGCGTTGCATGGCCTCGATTCGCCGCGCGTTTGCCATGGGACCCATCTGCGTTGCAGGGTCATCCGGTGGACCGATCCTGATTTTTCGGACCGCCTCCGTCATCCGGAACAGGAATTCCTCATAGCGGGATCGGGCGACAAGAATCCTGCTGGGCGCATTACAACTCTGGCCCGCGCACTCGAATTTGTATTCCGAAATAGCCGGTATCGCCGTTGCCAGGTCGGCATCTTCGCACACAATAACCGGGGAATGTCCACCGAGCTCAAGGATGCAGCGCTGCAGATTATTCGCGGCCAGTGTGGCCAGCTGTTTCCCAACAGCGGTCGACCCCGTGAACGTCAAGACTTTGACAATTGGCGAACTGAGCAGATGCCGTGATATATGCACAGGAACACCGAACACCAGGTTGACCACGCCTTCCGGTATCCCTGCTTGACGCAAAGATTCCACGACATGGACAGCCACGCTTGGCGTCTCTTCGGCCCCTTTGAGGATCACCGGGCAGCCTGCCGCCAGCGCGGGGGCGAGCTTGCGGGCGATGAGAACGGCTGGATAGTTCCACGGCGTAAAGGCAGCGACGACACCGAGGGCCTCCGGGACGATCATCCTGTTCGGACCCAACGGAATCGGGGTCGACAACTCATCGGCATGCCGGCCATTCCATTCCAGCGTTTCGACTGCGCGCGCGTACTCTCCTGTTGCTTCGGCAATCGTCTTTCCCTGTTCGGACGACAGGTCCCTGGCTGCGGCGCCAGCTTTCTCAGCCAGATTGCTGGCGGCAGAGACGAGGATCTCGCCACGCTCTTTGGCGGGGCGTGAGGACCACGCCTTGCGGCTGCGTTCTGCCGAAGCAAGAGCTTCATCCAAGTCTGGAACCGTAGCCGAGGCCACTGAGGCAAATACCTTCTCCGTCGCCGGGTTGATCACCGGCAAAGTGGCTCGGCTACCACCGGCTCGCCATTTGCCATTAATGAAGAGCTCGTAGCTCCTGGCGTGGGACATCGCGGGCTCCACTTGTGATTCTGGCCATGCGAGCGCCGTTTCAATTTTCGAAGCCGCTGAGCTCGCTTGAGCCAGTTTCATCGCGATGGTCGCAGCGGGTCAAATATCGATTAGTGCCTAAATCCATCTGGAATCCAGATCGATCTGTTCCGACAGGAAGGAAGTCATGCCGTTGTTTACAGATCGATGGTTCTCAGGTCGCGTCAGGAGCCGATGCTACCCAGCCCCGGCTCTCAATCAATTCTCTGGCGACCTTCGGAATGAGCTTGCGGACCGCAGAAACGGCCGCAGAACGCTCATCTTTGGGATTTACAGCAAGCACCACGGAGCGGGTAATTACCGGATCGACTATCTTGACCGTCCGGACCAGCCCTTGAGAGGCTTCTTTCTGAACGGCAGACGGGGCGAGAATAGAATGCGCTTTTCCCTCTACGACCATGTTGATGATCGTTGAGAGCGAGTCCACTTCAAACTTGACGTCCATCGCGCAACCGTGTTGTGCGACGACATCAGCCACCGAACGCCTGACATTGTTGTTGCGCATGGGAACCGCCAGGGGGAATGCATGCAGGTCGGCCAGAGATATCGCATCTTCAAACGGTGGCTCGCCGGACGGAACCACCAGACAAAGGTCTTCGCGCGCTAGCACAGTCATTCGCCCCACACTGTCCGCAGTGCGGTACAGAACCGCCAGATTGAAGCGTCCAGCCGCCATCCATTCCTCTAGCGGTCCCGTCATACCCTCGACCATCTTGAGGGACACCTTGGGCAGTTCGTGTCTTACCGTCTCAAGCAGCGGACCGCTCAGGACGCGAGCAGCTCCAGACGGAATGCCAATAGTCACCTCCCCGGCGGGGGAAGCGGCTGTGTTGGTCAATTCCACCTCGGTAATTCGAATTTCTTTGAGAATCGCCCGCGCCCGCTCCAGGAGTTTGGCTCCTGACGCCGTCACGCTCACGCCGGTCCTGTCGCGTATCAGCAGCTGAGTGCCGAAGCCTTCCTCCAATTGGCGCACATGCAGACTCAGCGCACTCTGGGCGACATTCAGAAAGCCAGCGGCCTTCGTGAAACTGCCTGCTTCGACCACGCCAACAAAGTATCTTAACTGCCTGATTTCCACGGGTACTCTTCCGAGGGCGGACTGCAATGATGTAATCTATCTCGAAATGTGATGGCGCGACAGCAATAATTGCAGAGCGACATGACGCCTAACTGTCGTGTCATCTCAGTGTGGTTTGACCAAAACCGTAACCTATGTGTCCAGAATGGACCCAACCCGCCGAGGCTTCAACCGGCCAACTCGGCGCCCTGATCCATGGAGATGATTTCTCGGACCCTTCGAATAACCGGTAGATCGACCATCTTCCCGTCCAATGTGAACGCGCCTTTGCCTTGCGCCGTCGCATCTTTTTCGCCGCGAGGACACGACGGGTCCCTCGAGTTCTTGTGCGCTTGGTGAAAAGCCCCATCGATGTTTAAATGGATCGCCTGCGGCCCCACGAAGTTATCATTGTCTAAGAATCGCCGATGCTTCCTATCGAGCCGAGACTGCCGCATGGGGAACAGAACGGAAAGGTTCGGCGTCAAAAGCAGGTCGAGTTCTGGGGCACCGCCAACAGCTGCACTGAAGTCTTCAGTACCAAGCGCCATTGCAACCAGCGGCGCTAACAAGATGGGAAAGGAGGTCATTGCTATTGCCGCTGGCGGACTTCGGCCGGCCACCCCATTTCCTCTTCCGAGAGGTGAATTGTCCAACCAACCCTGCTGACTAATGACGAGCATGATCGTATCGTCAACGTGTCACAGAATTGCTTGCAAGCTCACGGCCTCAGCTGGGCCAACGAACATTGAACTCCGTGGACGAAGCCTGGACCCGTCGTCATCCAAGTCAATCCGCGCCTCGATGAGGGGACAGATCCTCAATTGGTTCAGCTGGCTTGCAGTATTGCACCTAGCAGTCACGGCGAGGACTGGGATTTGCGAAGAAGGCATTCTCGCAGTGCGGCCGTACGGTACCTCATTCCTGGCACACTGGATTAGATCGCTGGCGACATTAAGATCAGGTGTGACCGAGGTGAAATTTTATGTCGAAAACCTGAAGGCAGGGCGTCAGGCAGGGCGATTACAGAGATCCTATCGGACATGTCATCGCAGTTTCATCCACCATTGCTCGACCGAGGCGACACTCATCGTCCCATCAACCTAATCCATTGGTCGATCACGCCGTTCACGACCCTTGGCGAAGAAGGAATCAGCAGCCCCTAGGCTCAATTGGAAAGCGGGGCGGGGTCCATACGTATCTTCGTTTCCGGGCACCTCATGCTAATGAAGCCGCGACAACAGGTTGGTTATGCACCCAGGTGCTGGCCAATCCGGCTTGACTGGAAAGTTTCATACCCAGGCCTGGCACAGGCGAGCGTGATGCCGCTCTCGCTATGTTGGACCGCAGACGCCGCGACGGCGCATCGACTGGCGCTGGCGAAGCCTAGGACGCGCCAGTCAAGGACCTGCAAAGAGCAAGATCACGCCGCGCGTTGCCTTCAACGCCCATTTGAGCAGAAAGCAACAAGCCTCGCGTATAGCGATCGATGACCGCACGAAGCGCCATCCGGGCTATGATCTCAGTCAGCACTGCCCTAAGGGGTCAGAGGAGGGTTCGGTCAGTCAAGACCTCAGACGGCATGGCCAAGGTCAAGCTGCGAGGATGTGCCACCGCGGGCGCGGCATAACTTGGCGGGCTACAATTTGGTTCGCTTGCCCAGGCTGCTGGCAGCGCCGGTAGTCGGCCGCGCCGGACTGGCACCTACGTCTGGTCCATGAACGGTTGCTTTAGCAAAACCGAAGTCCTCGCCAAAACTCTTCGCCGACGTGCGACGACCGCGCCGGTGCTCGTTCCGGGGTCGGCAAGACGAAGACAGGCCTACTCTGGATTTATGCCCGCGATGACTGATTAGGGAGGGAGCGGACCGCCGGGCGTCTTATGTCTATGCGCCGGACCGAAAAGGCCCAGCGTGCGATCGCTCATCTCGCAGGCTCTCTACCGGAACTTGCAGGTCGACGGCTATAGCGGGCCATCGCTTGCTGGCCGACGAAAAGCGGCTTCACGCTCGCCTTCTGCCATGCCGCGCCCGATCGAGGCGCTAAGAAGGATCCGCGAACTCTAAAAGATCGAGGATGACATCCGTAGCCGAGGCCAACGAGGCCTTGCTGCACGCAGGCAAAAAGTGCTCAACCATCACGGCACTGGACCCAGGGCGGCTAGAGAAGCTCGGCCAAATCAGTCAGAAGACCAAGCTCACAGCGGCGATCCCCTACACGCTCTCGCGCTGGGAAGCGCCTCTCGCGCATCCTGGACGAGGCCATATCAAGATCGACAGCAACGTGGTCGAACGCTCAATCATACGCAACTCTTTTTGCAGCTCCGGCGGTGGCGCTGAGCACTGGTCAGTCATCGTGTCGCTGGGTGATCGCCGGGATTGGCCGGATAGCCTGAAGCTAAGGCCGTCGAGCCAGACCCTCTGACCTGCCACTGAACTTTCAACCAGTGGCGATTAGCCTCGGCCGTTTCTGTTATGGCGCGGTTTGAGCAACGGGCGGAGGCGCGAAGCCTTCATTGAGTGCAGCGTCGGAGCCGGTTGCGGCGAGGGTTCCGGCGAAGACCGCCGGGGTCAAATAGCGAGCGAGGAATGCGGCCTCACGGTGTTGAACAACACCAGGAAAGAACACCCACAGGACCGAGGAACGCAAGTTTCTTTATCCGTGGCATCCTTGGGCCGGGCGTTGTGTTCACGTTCATGAGGTGATCGAGAACGCCGACCGGGAGGTTTTCCGCTGCAGTCTCTCCCGCCACGCCTCCGATCGGTGGCTGGAAGTTCCGGCCTGGATGTTTGATCGCGGTCTGCACCGCGTGGCGCATTGCCCTGCCCCACATATCGATCCCAGAACGCTTGGCGTCTTGGTGACACTGCTGCAGGACCCGACGGCCAATTCCCACACCCCATCGCAATTGGAGGATTCGGGCGCAGCATCGGGTCCTCACGAAGCGAACCGGGGAGAGGTCCATACCGCGCCAGCCTACGACATATCAGTTCGATCTTCTCCAACCCGCACGACGCGCAGACCGCGCAGATGCCGCCATTCGCTCGCGCAGCCGCCGTAAGGCGCGAGATGCTGGCGCTGATTCCGGGTGCACACGAAGGCTACGTCGGCTGGGAAAGGCGGAAGCGATCCGCAAGATGGTGAGCGACCACGTGCCCACGAGCCGGCATCACGGGGCGCCCAAGCATGGCGACGCTCTGCTCGCCGACCTTGTCCGCTGCCGGCGCTGCGGCCGCGAGCTGACGGTCCGCTACACGGGAACCAAGCACAACATTCCGCGCTATTCCTGCTGGCGTGGTCTGCTTGACAATGGCGAGCCGCGTTGCATCGCCTTCGGTGGACTCGCGTCGATCGAAGGCGTTCATCCTCTGCCGGACGGTCCATGGGTCTTCAGCCGATCAACGCTTGACGAACCGGCGGCTCAGCGCATCGTTCATCGCGCGCGGCAAAACCCAAAATACCCCATGGGATCGCATCCAGATCAGCAAAACCTATTCACTCAAATGACATAGACAGATGAGTGTTATGAACAGGATTTAGGTCCTGCCTCCATTCGGCAGTGGCACTGCGGGCGTGGTCGAGGCCGAAGAACAGGCCATCGTTCAACAGCTCGTCTCGCATTCGGCCGTTGAGGGAATCGCGTAGCCATTTTGCATCGGCTTGCCCGGCGCGGTGTAGTGCCATTCGCTCCTGTTCAGCCGCTGATAACAGGCCAGTCAGTTGTTGCCCACAAGAATCAGGATCTCGTGGGCGCGCCGCACCACTGGCGGATCTATCATTTTGCCATTCAACGAGAATGCGGACAGTCCACGCGTGGCGGCATCATTTGCCGCCGCGACAACTTTATGGGCCCACTCGAGCTCCTGGGCGCTTGGCGAGAAAGCCTCATTGAATATGGCCACCTGTGTCGGATGGATCGCCAAAGCTCCGGCAAAGCCAAGCCGCCGCGCCCGCACCGCGGCCTCACGAAGTTTATGCGTGTCCGAGAACTCGCCGATGCTTCCTATGAAGCCCAGCGGGAGCAAGCCGGCCGCGCGGGCGGCAAACAGAACAGAAAGGTTCGGCGTCAAAAGAAGGTCGAATCCTGGGGCGCCGCCAACAGCGGCGCTGAAGTCTTCAGGGCCAAGCGCCATTGCGACCATCCTTGGATGCGCCGACGCAATGGCCGCAAGCCTTTGCAAGGCGCCCGGGGTCTCAATCTGGGCAAGGAACCGGATGCCTCCCTGCGGAAGATTTCTTTCACGTTCTAGTTCCGAAACCGCATTCGCGATCTCTATAACCCACTCTGCCGAATCCGTCTTCGGAAGAACCAGTGCGTCAACACCCGCCATCACGGCTGCATCGAGATCGGCCGCCAAGGCGCGCAGACCATGATTCACGCGGACCAAAACAGATGCGCCTTTCCGGCCCACCTCTGCCACGCATTCAGGAAGCTGCTGCCGTGACTCTCCTTTCCGATCCTGGGGCACGGAATCCTCCAGGTCGAGAATGACGCCATCTGCGCCCCGCTCATGGGCCGTCTCTACAAAGCGCGGAACGTGAACAGGAACGAAGAGCAGGGATCTCCAGCGCGGTACAGACATCGCGCCTTCAACGGCCGCAAAGGTGTCCTTGATCATGGAGACGCCTTTGCGGCCGATTTTAGCGCGGGCGCTGCCAGTGAGCTTTCTAGGCGGCCGGTGCGCTGAAATGATCCGAGGTACACAGGCATTTTGTAAACCGCGAGCAGTCTCACCTTACTGAAACGCGCGCTCACGCTGACGCGGCTCTTTCGCGCAAAAGCGCCCGCACCTCCTCGCGGACAGCCTCGGTATGAGAGCCAAGAGCCGGGACTGGGCGAAGCGAGGGGAGCTCCGAGTTGAAAATCGCCGCCGGCGCTATCGTCTCGACGGCTCCATCGGGTGTTCCAACCTGCACCCTGCGAATGTGTGGATGCTTTGAAACATCCACCACTTCGTTCAGTCGGCCATATGCCAGGCCGGCCGCCTCGAGCTCCTGCATCGCATCGTGGCAGGATAGTTCAAAAAACCGCTGTTCAATGATCTCATCAAGTTGCGCACGATGAGCGAGGCGCTCCATATTGTCAGCAAAACCAGGTGCGCGTGTGAGCCCGGACTGCTTCAGGAATTTCTCGCAGAAATTCACCCATTCGCGGTCATTCTGAACCGAAAAGATGACCTCTTTGCCGTCGGCACAGCGATAGGCACCATACGGCGCGAGCGACGGGTGTTTCACGCCTGCGCGTACCGTCTGGTAGCCGCTGTAATCATTTTGCAAAACCGGCACGTTCATCCAGTCGGCGACGGCATCAAACAGTGACACCTGGATGCTGGTCCCTTCGCCGGTGACCTCGCGGTGGTACAGTGCCTGAAGAATGGCGCTGTGCGCTGTCATGCCCGCCGAGATATCGCAAACCGAGACCCCTACACGCGCAGGCCCCTGTTGGTTGCCGGTGATAGCGCATAGACCTGTTTCGGCCTGGACGATCAGATCGTAGGCCTTCAAATGGGAATACGGCCCTGACTCCCCGAAACCAGAAATGTCGCAGGTGATCAGCCGCGGATATCGTCGACGCAGATCAGCGGACGCGAACCCCAGTTTTTCTATGCTGCCCGGCTTTAGATTCTGGATGAAGACATCAGCACTGGCAATGAGCGTGTCGAGGACGGCGCGATCCGCCTCCAACCTCAGGTCTAGACAGACCGACTCCTTACCCCGGTTGAGCCAGACGAAGTACGCGCTCTGCCCCCGCACCAGCTTGTCGTAGTTTCGGGCAAAGTCCCCTTCGGGCCTTTCGACCTTGATCACCCGGGCGCCTGCGTCAGCAAGGCGAGACGATGCGTAGGGAGCTGCAACGGCCTGTTCGACCGCCACAACCGTGATGTCCTTGAGACTGTTTAGCATCAGGGCGCTTCCTACGCGGCTTTCAGGTTTTGTGCCCGACGCCGATCAAGCATGGCGAGCAACCGATTTTGTTCGTTGCCTACAATGGAAAGACCTTCGTCGATGCCCATGCCAGGCTTCGCGAGCATCATGTCCGCCTGTGTTGCCACCGAAATGTGAACCGTCGCTCGCGCGGAGAGATCCGTCTCGCTGCAGCTGCCTCCCACATAGGCGTCCACGTTGTTCTCTTTGCACAGAAGCACCGCACGGGCGCTGTCGGCGATCGAGCCCACGTCCGGCGTCTTGATCTGCACGAGATGGGTCGCCTTAGCCTCCGCAAACAGACGCACATCCTCTAAGGTGTTGCAGCGTTCATCGACAACGATGCGCGCACGTGACGCGCGCGCATTCAGAATGCCGACGATCTGCCCGTAATTTTCGACCTGCGCCGGCGTAGACCCGAAGTCGGCTGGCGATTCGATATTCACCGTGAACTCCGGAACCGCGTCAGCAACCTTACTGATGAAGTCGGCGATGCGCTGGACGTCGAGCCCGATCTCCATACCGATCCAGCCGTACACATCGAAATGCAGCACCGGAGAATAGTCTGGTTGGCCGATTTGCTTGACGCGGTGCGCCACCCATTTGACGAAATCCAGAAAGGTTTCTCCCCCAACGCCGAATTTGCTACGCGAGTTGATGAGGCCATGCGGGATCACATCCACCCCCTTCAGGATCATTTTATCGACATTGATTTCGCGCGCATCACCGCTCTGGCAATAAATTGGGACACGACGATGCGGCATGGATAGGCAAAATTCCGAACAAACCACCTCCGCCATGGTACGACGCGCAGCATGGGCAGCAGCGCTTAAAAGGGCTTGGCTGACCCCATATTCGATGCATAGTGGGAGTCGTTTCCCAGTATGGAGATCGAAGACACTGGAGCAGGCTGTCAAAAAGCTGGACGCATCAATGTTTAAGAGCCGCGGGACAACAACACGTGACGTGAGATCCATGATGGCTCCGACGTCAAACAGGGGGTCACGCCCGCCAGCCCCTGAGTATTGCACTCCCATCATATCGCCCCAGGCGACCATATCGTCTTCCAGGACAAGCCCGACGCTTAAGCAAGCTGCCGGAACACGGATATCACGGAAGCCGGGCGTCAATGGCTCGCCGACGTAAACAAAACCGTCCTGGCCAACCCCTGCCCTAATGGCAGCTTGATCGTCATAAAAGAAGGCGCCGTTGCCGGGCGTGAGAATGACGTCTTTGATCTGCACTGAATTATACTCGAGTTTGGCCAAGCTATGAGCTGCGGCCGGATTTGCGCGCTCTGTCCTAAGTTATGCCCCGTTCGGAATCGGTTTTGCCAATATAAAGCCCCGAACGTGCCCATCTCGTTTTAAGATACGATAAAGTTGTTTTACGGGCGTCAGCGGGGACGGCACCGTCCGCCTCCCCTCTTGGTCGCGGTGCGCCGGATCGTCGCCCCTGCTTCCATAACAGAAGCTAGGCGATCAATCCGTCCGGCCAGCTCCCATCTCGGACCGCCACTTTCAACCATGGTTAGTATAAACCAAGCGATCAAGGATCAAGCAATCTTTTTGGCATGATTTTGGAAGACAGGATCAGCCGCTGATCGATCCGAGGAGCTGGCCTATAAGCTCCAGTCGAGGCCAGTGCCTTCATACCGGAGTTACTACAGCTGGCCAAGGCGCGGCTAATCTGTACCTCTAGTTATGCAGCGGCCGCGCAAGGATGGCTACCCCTTCATTGCGGTCGACATGCGCGCCCGATCCTATGGCTAGGACGATTGATGGCCCAGGCGCTCGGATGTCAATGGACGGAGCGGAAACAGAATCCATAGAGTGTAGGATACCTATAAGATCTCCCGACCTCACTTCATCCAACACAGAGCAGCGAGGTTCGAAGATACCCTGCGCGGGCGATTTCAACTCGTCTGATATCAGCGTCTCAAGGGTCTGACTGGACCTTTTGTTACGGAAAGACACGTCCTCGACTTTTCCTTCGACGAGTCCAAGCATAACGAGCGCGTTGCGAACTCCAGCTTCATAAATCGCTAGAGCTTCTGCGCTAACCGTACCACCGCCGAATTCCGCGCAAACGAATACCTTCCCTAGGCTATGTGCCCAACTGTCGAACATCCCAGCCGTGTCGTCATGTTGCCAGAGCAATGTTACGGGCAGCTTAAATGCCGCTGCCATTGCGAGCGTCTTAGCCATGAGATCCGCATCAGCAATTGGATGCGTGATGACCGCCGGGGGAAAATCCCACGTTGGGCCGAAGCTGTGCAGATCGAAAACGATGTCGGCATTTGGCAACAATACGCGTGAAACCGCATCCGCGATTCGTTCCGTAACAGACCCGTCGGCACGGCCCGGAAACACGCGGTTCAGATTCAAACCATCAAGCGGAGTATTGCGGCTCCATGCTTGAACTGCCAATGGATTAAGCACTGGCAGCACGATGATCCTACCACTGGTTTGCGCTTGTGGCAGCCACTCGATAAGCCGCCGCGCGACTAATGGCCCCTCCATTTCATTGCCATGATTCCCACCGGTGATAAGAAGGCGCGGTCCATCGCCCTTATTAAGACTAAAAACCGGAAGCGAGAACTCTTCATGGTCGGCGCCTCCCGGCACAACGAGGTGTCCTCTGCTCACGCCATGCGCATCGAGATCAAACGTAAGATGTGGTGCTTCGTTCATTGCTTAACCTATTGCGGGTGATCTGGCGACTTTGACCGGGCATATGGTCTTGTACACGGCTATTTTTTTCGCCTGGAACTATGCACACGCGGTCACCACTTCGCCAATATAATGTCCGAGACGGCACCATCGCGTTTTCAGATGACCAGGGCTCGCTCTGCTGACCTGTCCCTTGGTTCGTCACCTTGATCCCGGTGCACTAAGGGAGGAGGAAGGTCAAAGTCGCGGTGGGTAGCCGATTTCAGAAATCGCGCGATCAGCCGGTTGACGTTGGCTAGCTGTTCGTTGTTCAGACGGGCGAAGGATCTGTGCGATCCGGTCAGCGCCGTTGACCTCGAATTCCATCCTGGCGCGCAGCAAGAGGATCGGCAGGTCTGAGCTTGCTGGCGAGCAAGGCCGGCCGATCCCAGACATAGTCCGAATCCTTGATCCGCATGTGCCAGATGATAATTGCAAGAGCTTTACTGGTTTCCGTTTTGGACCAGGTGGCCATTTTATCCGCCCGTTGAAGCCCCGAACAGATGCTTGTCGCCAGTCCGTAGGAATAGGTCGGACGCATCATCAGGAAGTGGATCTGCCACGCCAGTTAGGCAGCGGCTTCCTGTAATGTTCGCTGCATGCTCGGTCGAGAACGCCACCAGACGGCATAGAGGACAAGCATCCAGATTAAAGGCAGAAGCATCAAAAGAGAAGCGACTGCAGCAATCGTCGGGTCGATTTGGTGGCGGATATTCTCCAGCATCTTCAAGGGCAACGTCCGCACCGACAGACCGCCGACCAAAGACGTTATGACCGCTTCATCGAATGACTGGAGGAATGCGAACATGGCGCCGCCGATCACTCCCGGCCTGATTAACGGCAGTGTTACGCGAAAAAACGTTTGCAGTGGTCCGGCACGCATACTCTTGGCCGCCTGCTCTAACGTCCGATCGAAGTTGGCCAACGTCGCAGAAACGATCACCACCACAATTCCAACAGCGCCGATACTGTGAGCGAGGGCGATACCACCCTTTGTGCCGATTAGACCAATCTGGATGAGACCCAGATAAGTCGCGATACCGACCACGATAACTGGAAAGGTGATAGGCGTGATTATGATCATTGTCAGCACGCCGCGAAGTCTTGCGCTTATTCGGCTCAATCCGAAAGCAGCAAGTGTTCCCAATAGAGTAGAAATAACAGCTACCTCGACACCAATCTCGACGCTGGTCCAAGCTGCTCCGCTCCAAGATGCATCGCCGAAAAACGAGCGATACCATTGAAGCGACAGGCCCGAAGGCGGAAATTGCAAAAATGCCCCGGAACTGAACGACATGATGACAACGATTATCCCTGGGAATAAAAGAAAGGCCATCACCAAAACGATAAAAACGATCGCGACGACTTTAGGCCATCGCCTTTCCGCCCCAGGCACGTAGCGCCGTCCCGTCCACCGTTTGACACGATAGGGACGCAGAATTTCGCTGAAGTTTCGTTTGATAACAAGAACAATGGGTAGTCGGGACATCGAGCCCTTCGGAGCTCGAGTTTGGCTTTGCTCTTGTTTGCCGGAGAGGTCAAGCCCGACCATGGAAAGCACCACAATGGCAAACCCGAGAAGGATGAAGGACGCAGCGGCAATGCGCGGAATATCGAACGAGCTATTCACCTCGGCCGCAATGAAGGTTGAAAGCATGGCATCGCGCAATCCCCCAAGTGCCGCCGGCGTGATATAGAATCCTAGGCAGAACACAAAAACTAGGAGCGAGCCACTCCGTGCGCCTGGAATGCTAAGGGGGAGAAATACACGCCTGAAAGCGGTGAAAGGTCCCGCTCCCATACTGCGTGCAGCAGCCATCAAGGACCGATCGATCCCCATCATCGCACTAACCAAGGGAAGTATCATCATCGGCAGCATGATGTGGACCATGCCAATATAGACCGCGGTTCGGTTATAGATGAGTTGCAGAGGTCGATCGATCAATCCGACGTCCAGCAAGATGTTGTTGATGACCCCGCGATCCCCAAGAATAACAATCCATGCGTAGGTACGCGCCAGCCCACTGGTCAAATAGGGGATGATCACGAGAGCGATGAGCGTCATGCGCAGAGTCTTGGATGCCGTGACGATCAGATACGCGGTTGGATAGCCTACGATTAAGCAGATGGCAGTTGCGACCAGACTTATTTCTATCGTTTGAAAGAGCACCCGCACATTAGCTGGCTGGGCGAAAAACGCTCCGTAGTATTGGAACGAGAAATCGGGGGCATTGACACTGCTTAGGAAAAGCAAGGTTATAGGGGCACCGAAAACCACAAGCAAAAGCGCGAACGCGGGCGCGGTTAACCCAAGTGGCACCTTGGCCATTCTGCGCAAAAGCTTCATGGATATCCCTTATCAATCGCTTATGGCGAAACGAAGCGAATGTCTGACCGCAGCCACGTGAGGCAAACCTCCTCGCCTGGCTGGAAAACAGGTTGGTCTGCCGCGACATGTTCCCGGACGATGAGAACATTGTTGCCAACGCGAACATGGTATTTTCGCAGAGGGCCGGCAAAAATCATATCGTCGACCGCACCGGCAACATATTGCCGCTGGTCCGTTTGAGCCCACTCCGCAGTCTTCGGAAGTACACTGATGCGCTCTGGCCTTATCATCGCAACGGTGCCGATTTGCGGCGCGTTGCCCCCTCTGGCCAGCAACAAGGCATCCTCGAGAATGTTCGCCTCACCCAGAAATTTAGCGACAAAGCACGATGATGGCCGATCATAGAGGGCCTCTGGTGTATCGATTTGCTCGACACGTCCTGCGCGCATTACAACAATCCGGTCTGACAGAGTAAGCGCCTCCTCCTGGTCATGCGTAACGCACACCGTCGTGATACCGAACTCCTTGTGCAAGCTCTTCATCTCGATCTGCATCTGCTCACGCAGGTTACGGTCGAGTGCGCCAAGCGGTTCATCAAGTAATAGGAAGGGTGGATCGGCAATCAGCGCGCGGGCTAGCGCCACGCGCTGCTGCTGACCGCCACTCAATTGGGATGGCATGCGACCGCCGAATTCCCCTAGATGCACGCGCTCAAGCATACGGGCTACCCGAACCTTCCTCTGATCGGGAGCCATGCCCCGCATTTCGAGAGGGAATTCCAGGTTTCGAGCCACTGTGAGATGCGGGAACAGCGCATAGCTCTGGAACACAATTCCTTGATCGCGCCGGTAGGACGGGACCGAAGCCACTGAATGGCCGGCGATCATAATATCACCCGAACTCGGGGCCTCAAAGCCGGCCAAGAGCATCAGGGTAGTGGTCTTACCCGAGCCGCTCGGGCCGAGAATCGTCAAGAACTCGCCGCGACGCACGGTCAGCGACAGATCCCTGACCGCCGGAACACTCCCGTACATCTTGGTAACACTGCTGAACTGAATTTGTGGCACCGATTGGTTCACATCTGCAGCGTCAACTTCCGAACGGGGGGCGGTATTCATTGCGTGCATGTTCACTGTGGCTCCTCCACCATCGCTGGCGTGCATTAGCAGGCATTTGCCGTACCTTCTGCCGTCGTACCCGATGCCGTGAGCGGAGAGGCTAGTGGGCTACCCCGCTCCCCGTCACATTTTCAGCATCAGTTTCGACTTTAGCCCGGTATGGAGTTACCCCGACCGGACTTTCGCACTTCAACCAACCCTACTGCAGGATCCACTCATTCCACCGCTGGATAAGCATCTCAGTGTTGGAAACACCGCTGGGGCCTACCTCATTGTACCATTTGCCGTTGATGGAAACGCTGCTCTTGATGTAATCTGGGTGGGTAGGGAGCTTGCGCGCAACTTTCTCGGGAAGAAGTTTGAACGCATTGCCGTTGCTTGGTCCCTCAGGAAACAATTGGCAAAATGCTGCCTGACGTTCCGCGCGAGTGGCGAATTCGATAAACTTCTGCGCAGCCTTCGCGTTGGGTGAACCCTTTGGAATGACCCAATAATCCCACTGCAGCTTCGCCTGGTTTCGATTGATCTCCGTCGCGGCGCCCTGATCGATCAACAGTAGAGCTCTTCCGTCATACGATTGAGCGATGTCAACGACCTTATCATGCAACATCTGTTGAATCTCTGATCCGCTGCTCCACCACTTACGGATGTGCGGCTTTATTTTGTCCAAACTGGCAAACACCCGGTCGATATCCATCGGGTAGAGCTTATCGGGAGATACACCGTCCGCTAACAGGGCCTCTTCCCAGGGTCCTTCTGAACCAAACTGGCCGGACACCAAGGTGCGAACGCCGGGAAACTTATCAGCATCCCAGAATTCAGCCCAGTTTGTCGGCCGGGGTTTATCAGCTGGGAATACGTCTGTGCTATATACCATATTATATGAGTAAATCAAATTTGCCACGCCAAACGGTTGCTTGGCAAATTCATAAATTCCGTCTAGCTCTTCTTTCCTGAACAAGGAGTAATCAATTTCTTCAAGAATTCCTTTCTTAGCTGCGACCAAGCCGGACCCTTGCGTAAGCGCCCCGACATCTACCGTGACATTGCCCGATTTTACCATCAACTCGACCTGTCCCATACCCATGTCGTCGGTGATTGGGTTGACCTTGATACCGGTCTCAGCTTCAAATGGCTTAGCGTAAGCCTCAATGTTAGCCTTTCCCCAATCGCCGCCGCCTAGCACTACGTTGATCTGGTTGGGTGTTTGGGCCGCAACGCGGCCCGCAATTGAAGACAGAGCGCCAGCCGCCATGGCGGTCGATGTCGCCTGCAGCAATCGTCGGCGATTTATTTCGTATTTCATGTCGTTACCCTCTTCTTGTGATCTCAGCCTTGATTAGCCAAGGTTGTTTTGCTTGGACAATGTCATGGTGCTAGAGCAGCCTCGGCCAAGTTGACCCAGTATCCAATGCCGTATGGCAGTGCTTCATCGTTAAAGTCGTAGGTTGGATTATGGAGAGCAGCAGTCGATCCATTTCCAAGCAGTATACATGCCCCCGGCCGCGCCTCTAGCATGTACGCGAAGTCCTCTGACCCCAAACTAGGTTTGACTTTGGGGTTCACCGATGAATGGCCGACCAGAGCACGCGCCACCTCTGTTGCCCGACGCGTTTGATCGGGATGATTGACAGTGAGGGGCTCCAGGCGGCGATGCTGAAACTCGACCTTCGCCCCGGAAGCGCGTGCAATATTTTCCGCGCACGCCTCAATCTGTTTTTCAGCGAAGTCGCGCAAAATCGGTGACAGTGTCCTGACTGTTCCGGCAATCTCCGCGCGTTCGGGAATGATGTTGTAAGCTTGTCCGGCGTTCAGCTTTGTGACGGAGATCACCAGGGACTCGGTGGGGTCCGTGTTGCGTGAGACTAGTGTCTGCAAGCCTAAAATGATCTGAGCTGCAACAACGACGGGGTCAATTGTCAGATGGGGAGCGGCCGCGTGACCCCCTCTGCCTTTGACCACAATATCGAACTCGTCGAGCGCGGCAAAAATCGAACCTTCGCAAATGCCGAACGCACCAACCTCCATGCCTGGCCAATTGTGCATGCCAAAGACCTGAGATATCCCGAAACGGTCCATGATCCCCTCCTGGACCATTCTTTGGCCGCCGCGGCCATCTTCCTCGGCAGGTTGGAAGATCAGGGCAACGGACCCTTTGAAGTTCCGGGTCGCGGCGAGGTATTTCGCGGCGCCAAGGAGCATTGCAGTATGCCCGTCGTGACCACACGCGTGCATCTGTCCGGACCTTTTCGACGTCCAAGGTTTGCCTGAAGCTTCGAGTATAGGCAGAGCGTCCATGTCGGCCCGCAACCCGATAGTGGGCCCATCTCCGAGTTGACCTTGGATCAACGCAACCACGCCGGTTTCAGCTATCCTGCACTCGATGTGGTTAATCCCGAAGGAAGCCAGCTTTTCCGCCACAAATGCCGCTGTGTCATTCACCCGATAGTCAAGCTCCGGATTCTCGTGCAGGTACCGGCGCCAAGTCATCGCTTCGATCTCGATCTCCTTGAACCTGTCAACGCCAACCATAGGCACGTTCCCGCATTTGAGTAATTTGGATCAGGCGCCGGTGCGTAATTAATGATCGATGCCACCGGTGTTTTCGTCAAATGCAGTTTGGATATCGTAACCATCTAGAACCGAGATAGCCCCGCGTTCAGGCCTCGGTGTTGGCGCCGGCGACTGCGACCCGATAACAAGCCGTTTGCCCTCAAATGGATAAGCTTCGGCCTTAGAGGACCAGCTGCGAAGTGCTGGCAATCATAAACTCTGGCTCTGCTGGCAACGGCCAATGGCAAAGGTCTGAGTAGGAAGAGCTGTCACCATCGCGACACTCCTCCCCCTCCCACGACCTACTTTCCAGGACTGCATGCGCTTTGCCACTCAATCCGCAAACCGCAGACCCTAGGCGGCGTGGACAAATTCGATGTTAGCAGGGTCGCTTTCCTGCGATCGGGTTGTTAGCATTGGGAATGACACTGGAAGAAGAGAGCGAACGAGCTACGTCGATGCTGATTGGCAAGGTTGTTCGCCGTGTCATGCGCCACCGCGATGGAGAGGTGGTGATCGAGTTTGAGGATGGCAGCCGATTTTTCGCGGATAGCGACAGCCCTCTCGAACTGTCCATCACCTTGGCGGAATAGTATATCCGCCTTACGGAATTTCGGACGTCGATGCGATTGACGTAGCCCAAGAGGATTGATTCAAGGCTGCTTTTTGGAGGCAGGTTTGAGCAGGGGCGATCTCACCGAAGCAGAATGGCGTGTTCTCAAGGGCTTGCTGCCCATCGACCCTGACAAACGCGGCCGAGGTAGACCTCCCAAGCAGAATCGTTCGATCATCAACGGCATTCTCTGGCGGCTCCGCTGCGGCGCTCCATGGCGGGATGTCCCGCCCAAATACGGCAGTTGGAACACCATCTATCGTCGGTTCCGACGCTGGAGCGAGGCCGGGGTCTGGGAGACCGTGGCGGTAATGCTCGCCGAGGTCATGGCGGACAGCGGCCACTACAGCATCGACAGCACCACAGTTCGCGCCCATGTCTCGGCAGCGGGCGGAAAAGGGGGACTCGTGCACCGGACGCCTTCCTTGCGGACAAGGGCTACGATGCCGATACCATTCGCGCCGATCTCGCCGAGCGGAAGATTAAACCCGTCATACCCGGCCGATCAAACCGCCGCGTGAAGATCGAGTATGACCGGGCGCTCTACAAGCAGCGGAACCGAATCGAGCGCATGTTCGGCCACCTCAAAATCAACCGGGCCATTGCCACCCGCTACGATCAATTGGCCAATAGCTTCCTCGGAATGGTCTACCTAGCCACCGCCAGATACTGGCTCAAATTTGTCCACGCCGCCTAGCATCACGCCCGATAAAGTGTTGGCGGGATTTCGCTCAGGAGTTCCGCGCCGCGCTCTGTCACGAGCACGTGTGCGCCGGCACCAAATAGGTAGCCACTTTCGCTGCACAAAATGTTTGGCATGTGCAGGGTCATGCCAGCTCGGAGTGGTTCATTTACATCGGGCTCCAGGCTTAGGTCGCCGCGCTCAGTCCAATTGATGCCAGTTTGGTATCCTGTTCGTTGGCGGAAGACGCCCTTGCGTCCAGATCGCTTCAACACCTCGCCCCCAGCAGCGTGAACGTCCGCCGGCGTAGCACCTGGTCGAATCGAGGAGACAAGGGCCGCAATGACCTCTTCAGCCAAGCCGTGCAAAGATTCGGTTTCGGGATGTTTGCCAAGGACTGCGCATCGAACCATTCCCACTGTATACCCGTGTTTCGAAGCCCCTATCTCCAGAAAGGCAGGTTCGTTGTTGCTGAGAGGATGATGGGTCGCTGGCGCATGGGGCAACTTCACTCGCTCTCCAAACAAAATGGTACCCGGCGCAAGCCCGATATCCCCAGCGGCGTTGCTGGGGTCGTTTGTTACCGCCGCAGCTAGGGCCGCTGCCATTTCGATCTCCGTAATGCCGGGACGAAGCGATTGCTGAAAGGTTCGAATTGCCACGTCAGTGAGTCGAACAGCATCGCGCATACACGCCAACTCAAGTTCTCCTTTCACTGCTGACACTGACGAGACCAGTCGGGTGACGTCAGTAATCTTCAGATCCGGGAGCTGGTCTTGGACTGCGCGCACGTCGGCGGGCGCGAGATTCCAGCAGCCAAGCTCGAAACCGACTCGCTTATTGTCCAGTCCGAGTCGACGCAATACATCGGCGCAGACCCTGCCAAAATCAGGCTGATGTGTATAGGTTTCAATTTCCTCGATGCAGCTATATGAACGTACTGCCTGCTCGTCATATTCTCGGACAACAAATATCGGGACCCGACCCGGCATCAGAATAAGAGGGAAAGGCGCGAAATATCCACCGCTCCCATCGTAGCCGCTGAGATACTTCAAGTGGCCGTGCGCCGTTACTACGATTGCGTCCAAGCCTGCCGTAGCAACCGCATCCAGCACATTGTTTTGCCGGCGCTCATACTCTGATATCGGAAACGGTACACCAGTCAGAGGAATTGCGGAGCGTGTCGTCGCCATATCTCACCTCAATCAGTGTGTCGTGGTTTGGTTGCGCAAAACGCGCGATCGCGTCCATGTTCGAAATTGAACAAAAGCTTCGCCGGCTCATGCGGGGTGACAATCCCCTTTCCTGGCGGCTAGCGTCAAATGCTGTTTTTATATCGGCTGCATCTCGCAGCGAGATGCGCATAGTGCCTTCATCGGCCGCTCAATGCAGGCAACGCTGGTCTCCGACAGCTTTGTTCTCGCCAGAGGATCGCCGACAAAGGCGCCGAGTTGCTCGGCAAGCTCGTCAGCCTCGGCCAGAAGAACCATGCTGACGACCTTGAGCTTGGCAGCGAGTCGGCGCGCCTTCGCATTCTTGCCGGCGAAGCCGCCGACGCCGGGGGAACTGTGCCGGCGCCACGCAACAGCATGTTTGCACTGATGTAAGGCCGCTGCGACACCAGCGACGGCTCTCCGCCGCCACCTCCGCATCTCGCTACCAGATGACACTAATACAAAGACTGCATTTGGCGCATCCGACGTGTAAGAGGATCGTGTCGCGCGAAGTGGTTAAGCTTGGCGGAACCGAATCGGTCGGAGCAATGAGCAAAGCGGCGGGCGCAGATGCGGATGTAGTTTCGCCGAAGACGTTTGCGCCGCTCAGGAATACGACATTTCGCTCAATCTGGTTTAGCCTCTCAAGTCTCTTCCCTTGGCTGGCTGATGCAGACCGTTGCTATCAGCTGGCTAATGGCAACGGTTCCGACCTCCGATCTGATGGTTGCGCTCGAGCAGGCTTCGTCTAACCTGCCCGCTTTCATTTTGTCCATTTTCGCTAGGGGTTCTCGCCGACAACTTCAGCCGTCGAAGAGTCATGTTCGCCGGCCGATGCCTAATGGTAATAGCATCCGCGATGCTACGGCTTCAGTGGTGCTGGGCTTTATCGCCCCGTGGATGATCTTCGGCTTCAGCTTCTTGATCGCAAGTGGTGCCGCGCTCAACGATACCGCCTGGCAGGCTTCTGTTGGCGATATTGTGGACCGACGCGAAGTTCCCGCTGCCGTCACCCTCCTCTCCATTGGCTTCAACACTGCACGGACCGTGGGACCGGCGCTCGCGGCATCATGATTGCGTCGTTCGGACTTATGACGGCTTTCGCTATGTTTACACTCACCTATATGATCCCTTTGGTCACCATATGGCGATGCAAATGGAAGGTTCGCTCCTCACTTCTCCCACGTGAGTCAATGAGGACGGCCATCTATGACAGGCTGCGCTTCACAGCGATGTCATCGGAAATCAAGACGGCGATCGCCCGCGGAACCTTCTTTGGCCTGTCGGGCATCGCCATACTCGCACTGCTGCCATTGGTTGTCCGCGATCAGCTGGGCGAAGGACCGCTCGCCTATGGCACCATCATCGCCGGCTTCGGCACAGGCGCCGTCATGGCTGGCGTCGCCAACAGCCTATTAAGACGGAGCTTGTCAGAAGAGCAACTAATGACGCTGGCATGCGTCGCCTGTGCGGCGTGCTCCCTTTTTCTGGCACTGCCTCTTCCATTGCGAGCGGCGTCCTGTTTCCCCTTCGCGAGGGTCGCGAGGCCGAGCCCGACCCTTTGGAGGAATTCGACGCGCCGGCAGTCGCCCTCAGTCTCAAGCCGAGAAGCGGCCCCATCGTGGTCAAAGTCGAGTACCTCATACTCGTGGAAAATCTAGAAGAATTCCTCGCCATGCGCGGGTGCCGGCATGTACAGAGTCGCGTTGGTGCTCGGCACTGGACTCTCCAGCGCAACCTTCAGGAGCCTGTGCTATGGACGGAGACATTCCGTACGCCGACCTGGACCGACTACCTTCGCCTGAATCATCGCCTTACCGAGGCCGACAAGGAACTGGACGAGAGAATCATCCTCCTCCACAAAGGAAAGCATTCTCCACGAATAACATTGTCAATCGAGCGCCCCACGAGTGCTCCACGCAAGCCTGAGTCATCAACGCCTTTTTTCCCCCGCCATTCAACGAAACGGCCAGCGTGCCACCGCAGGCTGAATGAAGATACATAAGAAGGCACGTCAACTGCTAACCACATCGGGCGGGCAACAAGCATCGCCGCCTTCGGGTATATGACAGACAGAATGTAGCGGACTTGAAAAATGAAAGGCGCTCACCCACCGCCAACATTTCTCGGCTGGTTCCCGGCATTCAAGGTCCTGCGGCTATACGCGAAGGCGGCAAGCCGCGTTGAAGTCGTCGATATTCAGTCGCATCGAAGGACAATGACGTGTTGCCCTGATGCCACTCTCTGCGAGGTTAGCTTGTTTCTCGGATGAGGAGACAGACAATGGTCTGCCCCCTGAAAGGTCCTCCCTGAGGTATGTGTCCATTCTTGAACTCGGCTCGACAATGATAGCGAACCCTGTTGACCGTCGCACTGTCAGTCTCGAATCAAGTGCTCTCCTACAGCAGATGCGATTATCGCCAATGCGTACTGGTAGCGCCCGAAGCGCGCGTTATCGGCAGCCGCCGAGGGCCGTGATGCGGCCGCGATCGAGCCTTGTAGTAACAGACGCGCTCTCCGGTGGTCGGGCCAGCACCTTACCCCTCTTCCCTATGGCCCCAAGGCAGAGCAATTGCCAATGCGGGACATCCCGCTTCTAAGTCTCCTGCAACATTATTGGAGGCCGCGACGGCCCTGCTCGTGACGATCAGGGGTGGTCGCCGCACACCAGCGGGATCATTGCCCCACAAGCGCATCCAGATTCCGGCCGGGCGTTCCGCTGTCAATATCAAAGTCGGCCGGCGGGCGCTAAAGTGTCGATCCTCACCTTGCCGCCAGGTGAGTTCGACCGATATGTTCCTGCTACAATGGTAAGCGGCCTATACTGTCGCATCCTCAACAGTCAGCGGGAGACAGGACGACCCTATGTTCGAGCTCCCTCCGTATGGACTCCTCTGAATATAACAAGGGCTTGTATTCGCCCCGTTGCCAATCGTGATTGAGGTCACGATAATGACTTGAGATCGGAACACCCGACTGACCTGGATTGTTAATAAAGAGACTGTCATCCCATGACCCAACGTCCATGATTATCCGCACTGACGGTCCTTCTGAAACAGAGAATTGGCCGCTTCGGTAACTCGAAAAATTGAGCGTTGAGCTACTTCCGCCGAGGGCTATGGCGCCCAACGACCATTGTTCAGACGTCAGTGCCTGCAGAGGGTGGCGCAAATCAAGCTTATGTATACTGCCCCATGCCCATGAGGCAGAATCGTCGCCAAATCGACATATGCATTCACTCCAGGCAGAAGTTAGGGATTCCATTATGGAATGCTTCAACTTTTCACTAGGCTCTGCCTGTTCGAGCCAAGAGGCTATGGCCGAAGGCTGTAAAGGCACGAGCAGTGCCAACACTTCATCGTCAGCGCTTTCTAAGCGAGCTACTGTCGGGCCAAGGTGTTTGCTAAGCCAAATCTCAAAGAACGCGGCGGCTGGCGAACTCGCATCCAAATGCCGGTCCCAGTTAGAAAATAAGTGCAACGCAGGCATGTTTGCAACCGAACCGAGAAGAGTGTCTAGTTTCGCAAGAATACGAACTGCTATCGGCGAATACACCGAACATTGCAGCGACATGCAGTCCCGCAACGAGATCTTCTCTGATCGTGAGAGAGTTGTATGAAGGGTATCATGTCTGCTGCTGTCAGACCACTCGTAGCCAAAAGCAGGATGCGATCTACTCCATTCCTCCGGAACATTCATTGCGTTGGCAGTGGCGACAAAACCTTTGGCGGGGTTCATCTCGAACGGCCCATCGTCCGGTGACAAATACCCTTCCCATTCGAACCGACCGTCTCCTGGAACCGGAAGCAGGCCGTCCCAATTTCTTCGGACCGGAGCCGCACCTGACGGTTTCCACGCAATTACATTCGACGTGTCCGCATAGATGTGATTAACTGAAGGACAACCCCAGTTTGCTAGACTGGAGGTGTATTCTGAAAATGTCTTAGAGCGCATTACGGCCAAGCTGGCCATGTAAGGTGCCATGCCGGGATCCATCCATACGGTTCTCAGTGCGAAGGCGCGGTCTTTTTCAGCATTTTGGTTTAAAATGGGTCCATGGCGTGTGAACTGAAGCTTTACCTCCTGGTCGGTGTGGGCGCGAACTGGAATTTTCTCGTGTATAGTCTTCACCTGCTCCCAGGCCCCTTTATATAAGTATTTATTTCCCTCACTCTTGGTTTCGTAAACATAAATATCTTCTTGGTCAGCGCCGAAAATAGTCAGACCAAAGGCGGCTGTCCCGTTGTGACCCATGGAGATTCCTGGGATCATAGGCTCTCCAGCGCCAATTACATCGAGCCCGGGCATACTCAGGTGTACAAGATACCTGATGGACGGAAGGACGTGCTTGCGATGCGGGTCTAGAGCAAGGATTGGTCGCTCCGTTGTGGTTTTTGTTGCGGATATGGCCCAGTTGTTTGAGCCCTCTTGGAACACCGTCTGCATGATCTCATCACTCGGTGTTACGCGGGTCCAACGGTCAGCTTCCTGAAGACTTGCTGCAAGTCTTTCCCTCGAGAATGAGACGGGACAGATTGCCAAGCGAAAATCCTGCAGTACTCGATCTGTCATAAAGGCGAGGTCAAGGCCCTCCGCTGGTCGTGGCGCTATCGGAGGTGACAATTCTTGTCTCAACCTGTCGAGGCGGGTACCTCGTTCCACACCTGCCAATGCCATCACCCTGCAGCGCAGAAGCTCCGAAATCGCATTTCGGGTTAGTGAGTGCGTTCGCACGCGAACGACGTCTTCGGGTTTCCAATAGTCGGGAGTGTGACCGAGGAGGCCAAACTCGGGTGGCAAGGCAATCAAACCGTCATGGCAACTGTCTACGTAGGAATTGATCCCCTCGGCAAACGCTGAGCATATCTCTTCGGAATCCGGGCCGTACGCCTGCCATTCTGCACTCATGGCTCCGCGAAATAAAAAGAGACGCGCCGCCCGATCCTGCTCCAAATATCCGGGGCCAAAGTCTCGTGACAGGAGACCGAGACCTCGTTTGCGCGCAATATCAATTTGCCAGAGGCGGTCTCGAGCTGCATTCCAACCCTGCGCGAAAAATAGGTCGTGCAAGTTCTGAGCCTTGATATGAGGAACCCCCCATTTATCAATGTCGATCGTGACCTCACTCTTAAGCTTGTCGGAGCTGTGGCGGTCGAAGGTTATGTTCTTTAACATGTGTTGATCCGTTTGGTTCACCCAAAGATGGTCGGGAATCTGCCAGAGGACGACGTCTGCAGATTGTGGTCGGTTGCGGGCAGAGGGTTGAGGCCGCACTCTTGCAACCTGATCATGTGTGGCGAGCCAATCCTCAGCGCGCCTGGACGCGAACTGGCACGGTGGGCTGCGCACAAGCTCAGCGGGATCCTACTCTCGCGCTTCCGGGAACGAGGCGCTTGCCGAGAACGCTCTGATGTATGTCAGCCAATACGTACGAATACAATATCCGCACATGTTGTCTCGCTGGCCTGAGGCAACGCATTCGATACACAGTAACTCGGTCGAACGGCCTCGTTGAAGGATGGCTCCCTCAATGCGACAAGATCTGGCTGAGAAACAATTTCGTTCTTTCGTGCTGCGGGTTTCTGAAGAAGTCGTGCGGTGTACCCTCTTCGACGATCTCACCTCGATCCATGAAGATTACTCGATCGGCCACGGCGCGCGCAAAGCCCATCTCGTGGGTGACGCATACCATGGTCATGCCGTCGCGTGCGAGTCCGGTCACAGTCTCGAGCACTTCAGCGACCATCTCTGGATCGAGCGAGGAGGTCGGCTCATCGAAGAGCATGACTGCAGGCTCCATACAGAGGGACCGGGCAATTGCGACGCGCTGCTGCTGTCCCCCGGAGAGCTGAGCCGGATATTTGTTCGCCTGTTCGGGAATGCGCACGCGCTCTAGGAATTTAAGCGCGATCTTTCTAGCCTCACCCTCTGGAACGCCCTTTATCCACATCGGCGCCGCCATACAGTTCATCAGCACGGTCATGTGCGGGAAAAGATTAAAGTGCTGAAAAACCATGCCGACGCTTTTGCGAACTTCAGCTACGTTGCGCATTTTGTTATGTAACCTAATCCCAGTGACGGTAATCTCGCCATCCTGGTGCGCTTCGAGCCGATTGACGCAACGGATCAGCGTCGACTTTCCCGAGCCTGAGGGCCCACAGATGACGATACGTTCGCCCTTGCGGACGGTTAGGTTGATGTCAGTTAGTGCTCTGAAGGCACCATACCATTTGGATACATTCTTAGCTTCGATGACTTCGTCGCTCAATATTGCATCTCTCTTGTTCATTGGCGCATCTGTAAGTGCCTTGAAAATGGCCGAACCAACTTAGACGTCTTTTTTAGCTTGACCAATGAATTCACGATCATCGCTTCTTACTTCTGGCAAAATGGTCCTCGATCCGGGATTGGACCAGTTCCAGGCAGGCGGATAAAATCCAATAAATCATTGCCGCTGTTACTAGCATCTCCATAGTATGGAAGGTTGGCTGGCCGAGTGAGTGAGCTAGATACGTCAGCTCCCAAACGCCAAGAACCGAAACGAGAGAGCTGTCTTTGAGCATTGAGATGAACGTGTTTCCCATCGGGGGAATGATAACCGGAAGCGCTTGCGGCAGAATGATTCTGCGCATTGTGAGCGCAAAGCCGAAACCTAATGACCGGGATGCCTCCCACTGGCCGCGATCGATGCTGGCTATGCCCGAACGGAAGATCTCCGTCATGTAGGCACCACTGCATAGCGAAAGCGCCAACACGCCTGCAGGCACGGCATTAATAACGTAACCTACCTGGGGCAAGCCCATGTAGATCAGATAAACCTGCATGAGAAGCGGCAGACCCCGGAAGCATGAAGTGTAGAAGCTGACTATCGCGTAAGCCATGCCGTTGCTTGACAGTTTCGCAATCGCGCCGATTATTGCGATAGCCGACGCAAATAGCAGTGACATCGCTGATACGTAAACTGTAGTAACTACCCCCTGCGTAATTAGAAATGGCAGGTTTGCCCAAATAAATGGCATGCTTAAGTCAAATGCCGCGAAGAGCGAAAGGAACAGTAGCACCAACTCAAACCATACGATCCCGATTTGGATTTTGAGCGGGACAAAACCAATCAGCACGAGGTTGAGGCAGAACATTGCGGCAATTACAAAAGCGATCGCAATGCGACTGTAAAACTTCACTTGTGCGTGATCGCCAATCACGGGCCGTAGGAGTTCGCCCATCGTGGTGCCCGCTACGTTGAAGATAAGAAAAACCGCGAGCACAATTGCAAATATGCAGCCGATAAACCATGGCTTGTGGACGAGCACCTCAGATTCAACTGTATCGTGGTAAAGCATAAGCATTTTCTTCCTAAGAAGAGGCGCCCCCGGGAAGGGGACGCCCACGATTGTGTCATGTTATTTATCGACGCTGAAATCCCCCCCGAACCACTTGACCGAGAGTTTAGCAAGAGTGCCGTCATCCTTCATCTTCTTGACCGCGGCAGCGACCTTGTCGATAAACTCCTTATCGCCACGCTCGATTGTGACAGCGCCCGGGGCGTAGAATAAGGGATCGCCAATAACCTTCAATGGATAGCCAGATTTGATTGCCGCAGCCGCCGTCGTTCCTTCAGTAATGACGCCATCGAGACGAACACCATCGCCGAGGCGCAGGTCGTCAAGCGTAAGAGAGTTAGCAC
Source organism: Mesorhizobium sp. M7A.F.Ca.US.011.01.1.1 (assembly GCF_003998295.1). Lineage (NCBI taxonomy): Bacteria > Pseudomonadati > Pseudomonadota > Alphaproteobacteria > Hyphomicrobiales > Phyllobacteriaceae > Mesorhizobium > Mesorhizobium sp. M7A.F.Ca.US.011.01.1.1. The sequence continues at coordinate 27,558 of NZ_RZRT01000009.1, read as the reverse complement.
TTGGATAAGCCTTCACTTGGCCCGCTGTAAATTGATATTGTATTGGCTTAGCGCCGATCCATGCCGGTGTGAGCTTGTGATTGGCATACAAATCGCCAAGAGTTCCCGCTCGGACGCCGACGATCTTGCCCTCCAGGTCGGAAGGCTTCGTCGCTTTGCTATCCTTGTGAACGACAGCGACTTCGCCTTCGTAGAAGTACATGGCCGGGAAGGCGAATTTTTTGGCGCGATCGTTGGTCGGCGTCATTTGACCCATGGCCATGTCCCAACGCCCCCCCCACTGGCCTGCCTGAATGATATCCCAGCCCGGGGTCACGAATTTGATCTTCACGCCCAAGTAGTCCGCAATGCCCTTCGCGACCTCTACATCATCACCGTCGAGTTCATGTTGGTCGTTCAAGTGAGACAAGGCTCCCCAGTCGGACCCGACCGCTACCGTCAATGTCTGTGCCGCGAGCACACGATCAAGGACTTCGCCGGCGCAAGCCTTGGCTGACAAAGACATCGACGCAACCGCCATGGAGACTGCAACTACGACCGTCGTTACATGATTGTTCATCTATAGTTCCCTTTTTTCTCGTTCTTATTTTCTTGAAAGCTACCTTCGTCGCCACCGAGAGGAGTGTCTTAGCGGTGCGCCATTGCTCCCTGCTGATTGGACCCATCCCGGTCCGTCATTTAACGAACGACACCTTATCGCTCTGCATTGTTGGCATTCAGCGAAATCGAGTTCGATGATGCAGGTTTCCTGCGAACTACCCTTGGCTTTCGCCGGATCGCTCTGGCGATTTCACAAAGCACGGATACCCTGGCCTCAGAGAGGTCGGCGAACTCGCCAACTCGCTGGACTCCGAAGGCTGCAGATTGCATCGCCACAAGACGTCTTGTTTGGAAGGATCTAAACTGGACTGGCGCGTTGAATTACACCTTGCAGGGCTGACTCTGGTCACGTGGGAACTGCGGTCCAAGCCCCTCTCTCTCCCTAATCTCGACCTCCCTAATCTCGACCTCCCTAATCTCGACGACCTCTTCGCCGGCCGTGTGCGCACCCGCTACTCAACCGTCGGGGCGCTCGAGGAAGAATGCTTCTCTGCCGACATCGTGGTCGGGGCCGTGCTGATCGCCGGTGCTGCCGCGCCAAAGCTCGTCACCCGCGAAATGATGTCCGGCATGAAGAAGGGCTCGGAGCTGGTCGACGTCGCTATTGACCAGGGCGGTTGCTTCGAGACGTCGCATGCGACGACTCAAGCCGAGCCCACCTACGAAGGCGACGGCGTTATCCACTATCGCGTCGCCAACATGCAGAGTCGCCCATGCCATTTCGCGATTTCTTGCCTTGCGAGTTCGCACGTATCCCTCTGGGTCAACATCGTTGATAGACCAGAGAATTTTTGACTCATCGTAGCTCGGACAGCGGAGACGCGTTACAATTGTCAACCCGTTCGGACCCGGTTTAATCGAGATGTACTCGGCATACTGCGCATGATGGCTCATGCCTCTTGTAGCTGGAAGCGTTCGGCAAGTTAGGTCCTACTTGCCACGCGAGAGCGGGGCCGCAAGTATGCGCCGGCCGCAATACAACGCTGATTTGCTGCGTTGTCGAGGACATTTCGCATAGAATGCGCGCCTGCCGCTGCTATGATCATAACATGTTGTGATTTAGTCCAGTCCGAACTCCCGAGGTTGGGTCGCAACTCTCGATAGCCAGCTGGCGCCGGGGGCGCCTAGGCATGAAATTGGATCCCATGTATGACAGAATTCAAACAACGGCAAACCGTCGGTAACGCGTCGGAGAGCGTACTCGAATTCGACGGACAGCAATACCTGGACGGCCGTGCATCGGATCCTCGCGAATTTGGCTGGATGCGCGGTGCGCCGCCGCCGCCAGACAAGCGTGTAACATTCGAGAATGAAACTGTTTGGACCTTTCCTCAGCTTCGCTGGTCGCTATCGCATATGCGTGAGCTGCGGCCCACAGTCCAAGTGTGGCGAGGGCGGGGCGGACCGTCGCAGCTTGAGTGCAGCAACAGGTCTACCGAAATCGATGGGCTCACGTTCGTCGACATGGACGACCGCACCAACCGGTTCGAGGAGGCGCTATTCGACACCTACACCGACGGCATTTTGGTCCTGCATCGGGGGCGGATCATATACGAACGATACTTCGGCGCACTCGCGCCGCACGTACAACATTCGTGTCAGTCAATCACCAAATCGTATGCGGGCACCCTAGCCGCGGCGTTGGTGCATGAGGGCATTCTCGACGACAGGAAGACAATATCGCAGTTTGTGCCGGAATTACGAGGTACAGGGTGGGAAGATGCAACGCTCCGCCAAGTCATGGACATGCAAACTAACGTTGCTTTTACTGAAGATTACACAAGTGTAGACAAGTCATATAGATGCGAATACCTGCGTACCATACGAAAGGAAGGGGCGCACGGCAAATTTGTCTACAAAGGCGTCGATACCAATGTTATGGCTTGGGTTATGTCGCGCGCAACGGGCCGGTCGTTCGCACAACTGTTGGAGGAGCGCTTATGGTTGCCACTGGGCTGCGAAGAAGACGCCTATGTCGAGATCGACCCGACAAACGGTATGCCGAGGGCGCATAGCGGACTCAATGTGACGTTGCGCGACTTGGCGCGTTTCGGCGAGCTGATGCGATGTGAAGGCTCGTGTAATGGCAAGCAACTGGTTCCCGCGAGTGTTGTCTACGACCTTCAAGATCTCGACCACCCCGCCAAGCCGGACCTCCCATTCGGCTATACATACCGAAGCCAATGGTGGGTATCACACGACGAGCTTGATGCTATTGAAGGTCGGGGCCTTTACGGCCAGAACCTGTACATAGCGCCAAAGGCGGAGATGGTGATTGCGCGCTTCGGGTCGCACCCCGCTTGCGACCACATTGATCGGATTAGAAGGCCGCAGATGCAGGCATTGGGGAGGATGCTCCGCGCGTAACTTGATGCACTAGACGGTCACCGCGCTTGTTTAGGAATTTCCTGCAAATTCGCGGTTGAAGAACTGGGGCGCCTACGCCGAATTCCTGCGTTCGGCTAGGGGGCAATTGGCGCAAAAGGCCTGTAGACGCTGCTACGCTTATGAAGTAAATACCAGAAGCCTCGCTTCCCATATGCATAATGCAGACCGATCTGGCTCGCTTTTGCTGAGGAAACAATGATCACCGAACATTGCATATTGATTGGGGCCGTCGCGACTTTGTATTGCGAGAATGGAACCGGTGGACCTATTGTATTCTTGCATGGTGCCGCTTTCGGGCTTATCCGTCAGCTTGACCTGAAACAAAACCCAACCCAAACATCAACGAGACCCAGGATCAGACCGAAAAATGGCCGCCTTCAAATCGGAATGCTGGCCGGAATGAAATCGGAATGACTGGCCGGCTTCAAATCGGAATCGGTGGCCGGCTTCATCGGAATACGCAGGCAATGGTATCGGCATCAGTGGCAGCGCTCTTGCGCTGCTTCTGGACGGTGAGATCGGCGGTTACCTGGGAAAGCCGGGCGACCAGCGCCTTGAGCCGCTGCTGGGCCGCGCTCGGCGGCAGCGTCGGCTGCAGCCGTTTGACCTCGCTATAGCGGGCGATGACGGCGGCGTCGATCCTGTCGGTCTTCTCCAGGAAGCCCATCGCCTCGGCGAATCAGCGTACGCTCCTCGCATTGGCCATGCCGCAGGCTACTCCCAACTCCCACGACAGCAGGAAGGGAAGCCGTTCGTAGCCGCCACTGGCCTCCATGACGACGAGCTCGACACCATTGACCTAACACCAGGCAGCAAGCTCGGCTATGCCTGCCGCATCGTTGCGAAAGCGGCCCGCCGCTCCGCTCGGCACGACATGGGTATCGAGCCAGTCTTTCGAAACATCCACTCCACAGATAGTCTTGTTCACGGTAACCTGCCTTGTGCGTGCGATTGGAGCCAAGCGACTATTCGGTCGTACGTGACGAAGGCGAAGATCCCAGGCTCACCCACGGTTGTGGCCGGAGGGGTGTCGGGCGACTTCGCCTTGCTTCGAACCGGATGGCCATCCGGTTCGAGGCTCAGTCGCTTCCATCGCACAAAGTCCTCTGCGTGCAGATACAAGGGGTTAACCTCGAAGAGTCAGTGTCGGAGAAAATAACGTGCTGATTCATCGGACTTTAGGGCCGAGCTTGTTGGTCGCTCGATAAAAAGCATGATTTTAGGCGGAAGCTGTCCTGCATGCAATTTCAGCACTTGTTTACCCAATTCCTTGTCTGCTTCCGTGAGACGATGGTTCAGGCGAAGGTAGTCGGTCCAGGTCGGCGTGCGGAATGTCTCTATCCATTGCATAGGCTCCTGAAGGTTGCGCTGGAGAGTCCAATGACGAGCGCCGACGCGACTGTGCACATGCCGGCGCGCCCGCATGAGTTCCAGGAATGCTTCGCGATTTTCCTCGGGCACTAGGTACTCGACTTTGACCACGATGGGACCGCTTCTTGGCTTGAGATTGAGGGCGACTGCCGGTGCGTCGAAGTCCTCCAAAGCATCTGGATCGGATTCGCGGCGCTCGCGAAGGGGAAACAGGAGGCCCGTGGCGGCGACCAGCAGAAGGGCTCCAGCGGAGCCCTCCAGTGCCAAGGTCAGTGAATGGTTCTGGGCCACCGTGCCCCACACCCAACTGCCCGCTGCGATGCCGCCATCGATCAATGCATAGTAAATCGAGATGGTGCGCCCCACGACCCAGCGCGGGCTTGCCAGTTGCACGGTCACGCCGACCCCGGACCAGGCGGTGACCCAGCCCGCGCCACCCATGGCGAGTGCAATTGCCGCCACTGCAATCGAAGAAGTCAGCGCAAGCGAAAGGGAGCATGCCGCGCAGGCGACGCATGCGAGCGTCATCAGCCGCTCTTGTGACAAGCTCCGTCTGAACACGCTGTTCGAGATGCCGGCGAAGACGGCGCCTGTCCCGAATCCGGCCATGAGCGTGCCATAGGCGAGCGGTCCGCCTCCCAGCTGGTCGCGGACAACCAGCGGCAGCAGCGCGAGAATGGCGATGCTCGCCAGACCAAAGAGGGTTCCGCGAGTGATCGCCGTCTTAATCTCCGACGACATCGCCGTGAAGCGTAGCCCGTCATAGATCGCCGTCCTCATCGACTCACGTGGGAGAGGTGATGAGCGAACCATCCACTTGCAGCGCCATATGGTTACCAAAGGGACCAGATAGGTAAGACTGGTTACGGCGAAAGCCGTCATCAGCCCAAAAGAGGCAACTACTATGCCACCGAGCGCCGGGCCTACGGTCCGAACAGTGTTGAAGCCAACGGAGAGGAGCGTGACGGCGGCGGGAACGTCGCGTCGGTTCACCATATCGCCAACCGAGGCCTGCCAGGCTGGATCGTGGAGAGCGCCGCCGCATGCGATCAAGAAGCTGAAGCCGAGGATCATCCACGGATCGACAAAGCCCAGCACCACAAAAGCCGTCAGCATCGCAGATGCCAATACCATAAGGCACCGGCCGGCGAACATGACCCGGCGCCGGCTGAAATTATCAGCCAAGGCCCCGGCGAAGACGGATAAGATGAACGCTGGCAGGTTTGAAGAAGCCTGAACCAGCGCGACCATCAGATCGGAAGTCGAAATCGTAGCCATCAGCCAGCTGATGGCAACAGTCTGCATCAACCAGCCGAGCGAGCTGACCTGCGTGGCGAACCAGATTGAACGAAAGCTCGGATTTCTGAGGGGCGCAAATGCTCCTGGCGAATTTGGATCGGCGACTTGGTCCGCAAGACTGCTCATCAATCTAACTCTTGCCTATGAGCCAGTTTTACATTGCTCCGACAGCCAGCAGCCGCCCAACCCGTTGAAGGTCCGAATCGGCCAATGTGCGCAAATAGTTACAACGCCCGGCAGGAGATTGAACTCGCTGCCGGGCCGATGCGCCTTGGGAGGAGGCGTAGTTGGAACCTTTGTGAAGACTTGGAACCAGCCGCATCAGGCCAGCCTACACTTACAATATGAGGATCAGACCACTCCAGGATTTTAGTGCATTGAATGGGTACTCTTCCAGCAATCCTCGCCAACAAATGCAGGAGATCGGCGTCGAGCTCCTAAATCTGCATAATATCGGTGATTCGCGGGCGAGCAGTGCAGTGGGCACATTCTCCAAGCTAAACGCTGAACGGGCTTTTTGCTTCTCAAATCGCCATAACAGGGAGAGATGGGCAAATACTACTTCAATATGCTCCCAAGGACGCTGAGTTGACTGCAGCCTCAGCAGAGCTCTCCGCGTGCCTTTTTGCGGCTCCCCGCGGTGCTCGCGCCCGCCGCGCCTGCAAAGGCTTTCCTCAACAGTCGTTCAGTTCGAGCAGCCTTTGCCAACTCTGACTCAAAAGCTGCCCGACTGGATTGACGGCCTCAGCTTCTTCGGCGGGTCACTGAGGCGATCCGTCTGCTACAACCTGGTGTGGCCAAGGCGCTGTGGTTCGCGCCGACGCTGAACGCGACCGTTGCGACAATGACCGAGCAGTACGACACTGCCATATTGATCGCTGGGAAGCGCGCGAAGGGTAAATTCAACTTGCCCACCACCGCGATCAAATGTGCGCCGGGTAATGGCGCCGCTAACAGGATCGACCACCGGAACCGGTTACCGGCAGAGTCGGTCTGCATCCGGGAATTGCAGGGCCATCCTGTGTATAGGCTTAAATTGCGCTATTCTTCTCTACTGTGACAGGCGGGAGCCGCCGTCGACGGGGATCACTGCGCCCGAGACGTAGAACGCGTCGTCCGAAGCAGGAAGGCGATCACCGCCGCCTGCTCCTCCGGCGAGGAGACGCGCTCGAGCGGATTGGCGCGACCATCAGGCGTTGGTAGCTGCGTACGTGCAGCGCTCGAGTCATGTCGGTGGGGACCACGCCGGGCGCCACCGCATTCACGGTTATACCCTACAGGCCCTGCTCGCCGGCCTGCTGGAGCGTGAGATACGCGATCCCGGCCTTGGCCACCGAATAGCCTACCGTTCCGGGATAGCCCGTAAGCCCGAGGATCGAGCTGACATTAATGATCCGCCCGCCCGGCTGGCGCATCCGCGGCCGCAACTCGCGGGTCAGGCTGATGACTGCACGCAAGTTGATATCGATCAGCGGGAACAAAAGGCATCGTCAGTATCGGCGAGCGACTTCGAACCGCCAATGCCGGCATTGTTCACGAGGACGTCGAGCGTCTCGATCCTTGCGGCATCCAAGGCGGCCAGAACCCGCCCTGCGGCGTCGGGCATGGCCAGATCGCAGACGAGCGCCGTCTGGCCAAGGCCCGCAGCTGTGTCGTGCACTTTATCCAGAACATCCACTAGCAACACCCACGCCTCTTCCGAGCCAAGCCACGCCGCTGTTGCGGCACCGATCCCGCGCGCCGCGCCGGTGACGACGACAGTGTTTCTGACCGGAGCTTAGGCAAGGCTGCCTCCGTCGACCGTAAGCGCGGCGCCGATGGTGAAGCCCGCCGCATCGTCCAGCAGATAGCCGACAGCTGTCGCCACCTCGGACGGCAACCCCATTCGGCCCATCGGATGCGCAGCGATGATCTTCGTCCGGCGCTCGACCTGTGCCGCTTCTCCCCGGGCGAAGGCGACGCCGGCCTCGGCCAACGGCTGGCGATGGTTCCGGGGCAGACACAGTTTGCGCGGATATTTCTGCCGCGTGGTTCAGCGCCAGCGTGCGAGTCATCATCACAACCGCCGCCTTGGTCACCGAATAGATCGGCACGTCCTTCGAGGCCTGCAGACCAGCAGTCGAGCTGAAGAGCACCACCGATCCGCGGCCAAGCTCGCGCATCTGCGGGATGCAGCTTGCAGATTCGCCAAATGGCCCCGACGTTGAAGCTGAACATGGCTTCGTACCCTTCACGTCTATCAGCCGCTTCATCGCACCGTAATGCCAGCGGCCGCGACCAAGCCCTCAACCGGCCGGCCAAAGCTCTCGCGGGCGAGGTCGACCAGCCCTTCCAGCATCGCCGGATCGGTCACGTCGCAGACAACTCAACGGGCACCAGGACAGGCGGCCAGAGTTTGGTCCAGAGCCTCTTGCGACAGGTCAGCCAACACCAAATCCGCTCCACCCGCCGCCAGCAGTTTGGCACTGGCCGGGCCAAGCGCGCCACCCGCCGGTAATCAGCACCGTTTTTCCGGCAAAGGTCGTGTCAATCAAGATTGTAGTCCTCCTCCAAGATAAGAACTCCCACTGTACCCGCTCTGAAAGCGAATACCGGACAGCGGATGATCCGCGTCATTCCAAATCCATTGGTGACCGCCGCAACGGTCGAGGCGCAGGACGGCTTGCGCCGCCCCAAGAACACCGCACTCTACCGGCGTTCCTGTCTGAGAGTTTTCAGAGACATGAGGACGCACGCTCGGCGACCTGATGATGTGTGGCGAACCAAACGTCACCCTTTGCTTTGGCGCGTCGAATTAATTCTTCTACGATCCAGATCCGTGAGCGATATCCAATGACGTGTGGATGCAGAGTCAGCTGAAATAAATCGGCATCTTGATAGGCCCCTTCGAACTCCCGAATAAATACAGAAAGCACGTCGTCGACTGATAAATCTGGCCGTGAAGACCCATCGGGACTCATCCAAAGATAAGTGGCATCGTCTCGAATCCATTCGACCGGTATTTCAATCACTCCCGTGGGTTCCTCGTCTTCCAGCAGCTCATAGCAACTATCATCGGCCATAAGGGATGAGTCGTATGTCAATCCGGTTTCACGTATGATCCGTAGAGTTGCGTCGGAAAAATCCCAGGAAGGCGTTCGAATTCCCGTCGGGCGTTTGGAAGTGATTTTTTCAAGAGTGTCGGCACTCCTCATCATTAAAGAGCGCTCGCTCTCTGCGCTCAGTTCCGAGTTTAGCTCGTGTATCCAGCCGTGCATGCCAATTTCATGGCCTTCATCGACAACTGCGCGTTGCTCGTCTGGATACAACTGAGCGATCACAGCGGGAACGAAAAAACTCGCCGGAACGTCGTACTTTCTCAAGAGTTCCAAAGCCCGAGGCATCCCTCGTCGGCTCCCGTACTGACCCCAGGATAATCTGCTTAGCGATCGCCCTCCCCTGCGCAATTCGTTCGACTCATGATCGACGTCGAACGAGATGGCGAAGGCACAGCGTTTACCGCCGGGCCACATTGGTCTTAGTGCCTTGCCCGCTCTGACTTTGTTGATGCGCCGCCGCCAATGGCTTTCAGGCCATTCCCAGGGATTGAGTGCGGTCGAATTGGCCACCAGTTCCTCCTGAGCAGTGTCTGCATTGAATTCCGCCGAAAACTCAATGAGCGGAACGCGGCACCAGCTCAGCTGGCAGCCCCGCAAGCCGATCAGGCCGTCGCTTGAGTTTGCGCCTTGATTACGACAAGATGGCCCAACTCATTCAGATTTTCTCACTCTCGCGAACAAGCTCATCCATAACCGAGCGCACGGCGCTTTCTGCGATTGCAACAATCTCCTCCGCCTCAGCTTTGGTTGTAACCAGCGGCGGAGCAAAGCCCAAAATGTCCCCGTGCGGCATGGCCCGAGCGATAAGACCACGGTCACGGGCGGCCTTCGAGATTCGCGCACCTACCTTGAGCGCCGGATCGAAACGCTTCCGATTGTCGCGATCGGCAACGAACTCGATTGCGCCCATAAGACCGACGCCCCGCACTTCGCCGACGATCGGCAACTGCGCGAACCTCTCCTGCAACTGCGCCTGGAAAAACGCGCCGACGTCACGCGCATTGCCGGGGAGGTCTTCTTTCTCGACAATATCGAGGACCGCGTTGGCCGCGGCGGCGCCGATCGGATGACCAGAGTAGGTGTAGCCGTGCGAGAATGCCCCGACCTTGTCGGCTCCATCCTCCAGGACTTTATACACCTTCTCACCGACGATTGCCGCTGAAAGCGGGAAGTAGGCCGACGTCAAACCTTTAGCGATCGTGATGAGGTCTGGCTCGATGCCATAGTGCTGTGAGCCGAACATGGAACCGGTGCGGCCGAACCCTGTGATCACTTCATCGGCAATCAGCAGCACATCATGTTTTTTGAGGACCGTCTGTACCGCTTCCCAATAGCCTTCCGGCGGAGGCGTGATACCACCTGTGCCGAGGACGGGCTCGCCAATGAAGGCGCCGACGTTGTCCGGGCCGAGCCGCTCGATCAACTGATCAAGCTCGGCGGCGCGGCGAGCGGAGAATTCGCGCTCGGTTTCGCCCGGGGTTGCGCCCCAGTAATGATGTGGAACACCCGTGTGAACAATCTGCGGAAGTGGCAGGTCCATGTGGTCGTGATAAAAGCTCATGCCCGTCATCGAGCCCGACACGACGCTGCAGCCGTGATAGCCGCGTTCACGGGAGATGATCTTCTTTTTGGTCGGCTTGCCACGCAGGTTGTTGTAGTACCAAACAAGCTTGGCCTGGGTCTCGTTCGCATCCGAGCCGGACATGCCATAGAACACCTTGCTCATCTTGCCCGGCGCCATCTTCACAAGGCGATCGGAGAGGATCGCAAGCTCGTCGGTCGTGTGCGCCGCATAGGAGTGGTAATACGCCAAGCGATAGGCCTGACGCGAGATCGCATCGGCGACTTCCGTGCGGCCATACCCGACATTGACGCAGTATAGGCCGGCAAAGCCATCGATAAATTGGTTGCCATGCGCGTCCTGGATGCGGATCCCCTTCCCTGTCACCACGATCGTTGGGTCGCCGAGCTTGCCAGTGGCGAAATCTTTAAGCTGAGTGAAAGGATGCAAGACCGAGTTGCGGTCCTTTTCGGTGATCTCTTTGATGTTGATGGTCATTGAATGCTTCCTTTCAGGCCGCGATGTTGCCGATGCAGAGGTATTTGGGTTCGAGATATTCGATAAGACCGTGCCTTGAGCCCTCGCGACCAAGGCCGGATTGTTTCCAGCCGCCGAACGGAATGCCCGGCCCCGTAAATTTTGGAGTATTCACGGCAACCATGCCATATTCGAGCCGGTCGGAGAGCCGCATGGCTCGGTTGAGATCTTGGGTATAGACGTAGGCCGCAAGTCCCATCTCGGAATTGTTGGCTCGCGCGACCACCTCCCGTTCGTCGTCGAAGGGCAGGATTGCAGCGACAGGTCCAAACGTTTCGTCCTTCGCAATCACCATGTCATCGGTCACATTAGCAAGCACGGCCGGCGTGACGAAGTTCCCGCCAAGCGAATTGTGCTGTGCGCCTGCTACCATTCGAGCCCCGGCTGCTAGAGCCTCAGAAACCTGGTGCCTGCATTTGTCAGCACCAGACGTCTTTGTCATCGGACCGATGTCGACACCTGGCTCCAATCCGTGCCCGACCTTTAGTTTACTGGTGGCCTCGGCAAATTTTTCCGTAAAATGCTCGTAAATCTCTCGCTGCACATAAATCCGGTTTGCCGCGAGACAGTCCTGACCGGATGTCGCGAACTTGGCTGCCATGCAACCGGCGACCGCAGCGTTGATCGGCGCATCGCCGAAAAGGATGAAAGGAGCATTGCCGCCAAGTTCGAGCGAGACTTTCTTCACTGTCTTCGCGGATTGCTCGAGAAGGATTCTGCCGACCTCGGTGGAGCCCGTAAAAGAGAACGCACGCACGTGGGTATGCAACAACAGCCGTTTGGCAAGTGGCGGAGCTTCGCCCGTGATCACCTGAAACACGCCGGGCGGAATGCCAGCATCCCCGGCAAGGCGGGCAAGCGCGAGGGCCGACAGTGGCGTTTCGGGTGCCGGCTTTACAATCATTGTGCAGCCAGCGGCCAGTGCAGCTCCAGCCTTTCTGGTGATCATTGCCGCTGGGAAGTTCCATGGCGTAATGGCGACAGTCACCCCGATCGGCTGCAAATGCACGGCCAGCCTGCTTGCGGGGAGATGGCTGGGAATCGTTTCGCCGTAAGCCCGCTCCCCTTCCCCTGCAAACCAATCTAAAAAGCCGGCAGCGTATGAAACTTCGCCGCGGGCTTCAGCAATCGGTTTTCCTTGCTCGGCCGTTATGATGACAGCCAGGTCTTCGGCGCTCTCCCGCATGCCTGCCGCCCATTTCCGCAGATATGCACCACGCTGTAACGGAAGCATGTCGCGCCACTTGAGGAACGCTGCTCTTGCGCAATGGACCGCGTCGTCAACGTCGGCGTCTGCGCAAGCCGCAACTTGAGCGATCTCGTCACCGCTGGCAGGATCAAACACGGCAAGAGTATCTGATTTGGAGAGCCAGGCGCCGTTCAGATACGCATCACCACGCAAAAGGTCTGGCCGTTTGAGCCTGCGTAATGCCGTGATTGACGTACCCCTCATCTAAGACTCCAATGGTATGCTGATGCCTTTAGGTTATTGCTGCCACAGCGCCGATCGGCAGCGCAGTTGATGCCCCTTTAGCTGCATTCCTGCAAACAGCAGCCAATTCGCGTAGAATTGGACACGGCTCACAACTTCACTTGCCAGGAGGCTTAGCGACCGCGAGCGAAGGTCGCGCTGGTCGCCGGCGGCGCGGAAAGTAGTTGGTTCCAGCGCCGATCTCCCGATCCCGAGTTCCCGATCTGGCCTCGTGGCATTAAGTTCTCGACCGACACCGATCAGGCGCACTGACGCAGGCGCAACCGCCTCGAATCTTAGACGGAACTCGCCGCAAGGCTACTTTCGTCCGGCACTGTGCAGGGTGACCGCGACCGCTTCAGACACGATGGCATCGCGGACGACTTCATTCGGAAGGAGGTCTTGGGGTCCCGAAATTGAGGTCCCCGCGATAACCCAGACATTCACTTGGTGAAGTGGTGAAGTCGCACGAAACAGCAGAAAAGGATGAAGCGAGCCCCGGGCAAAAGGCGAGCTTCGCTGCCGAGCCATCTATCGGGAACAACGTGTGCTGATGTCGCGACGTGTTGCACGGACGGGGCGGACCATACTCGCGTTCCCACCGGCGCGCAGGGTTGGCAAGAGCCCGCTTCAGGCGCGCGTAAACTCGTCCTCAATGCTCCTCAAAAGCTAAGTCCTCTTGCGTCATCCGCGCATTTGTAGAATGGGGCAACGTTCACGCCGCGCTCGCGTCACAGGTGGCTCATTTCGGCCTACGGATCTTAATCTCCGCTGATGCAGAGAACTCATGTGCTAGGCGAGATTCTCCTGTCCCAGAGGTTGGGCATGCCGCACCTCTCAGACAGCGCCGTCCTTAAGCTAGATCCGTTCATCCGCTCGCCGCAGAAACAAATTTCAACCGGCTTCGAACGGACCCAGTGAGATCGCAAAACGATTTGGGTCACATCCAAATCACCTAGTCCACGACGATCAAGCGGCGATCAACATCTGCCAATCGCTCACCGCCCCTTTCGGTTACAATAAATGATTCAGAGATGGCGGCGCCGAACCCTTCGAGCCTAACCCCCGACTGAAAATGGAAGCACATTCCTGGTTGTAGGATGGTCTTGTCGCCCGCGCGAATACTAACCGTGCGTTCGCCCCATTCCGGCGGGAAGTTGAGTCCGATTGAATAGCCGGAGCGGCCTATCTTGATATACCCGTTCCGCTTGAGGATATCTTGCCACACCGCATTAAGCTCCTCAACGACGGTACCAGGCTTTGCCATCTCGAGCACAGCATCCCCGCCTTCCACTATAACCTCAGCAAGACGCGAGACCTCTGCGGGTGGCTTTCCGATGTGGACGGTGCGGCACAGCGGCGCACAGTAGCGGCGTCGGGTGGCGCCGAACTCCATGAGAACCAGGCCAGAGGTCGGCAAGGGCTCCTCGGTCCAACTGAGGTGCGGAGCGTTCGTTTGTTCGCTAGTCTGGATAAGAGGAGGACCGCTAGAGTCGCCATATTTACCGTCCACCCCTCGTGTCTGGGCCCGGTACACCTCCGCGACGACCTCATGTTGCGGCACTCCAGGCCTTAGGTTAGCGATTGCCGTCTGCATCGTATGCGTTGCAAGGTGGCCCGCTTCTCTCATGTAGACTAGTTCAAGGTCAGATTTTATAAGCCGTGCCCAATTGACTAATTCGCGGCTATCAGAGAATTTTGCATTCGGAAGGCCTTTGACGAGATGTTGATGTGCTCGGGCAGTATAGAAGTGGGCGTTAAGCTCGACACCGATTCGATCAGATCCCCAGCCGCGCGAATTGATAAGCTCGCAAAGATCGTCAAATGGATGTAATTCTGGATGTTGAAGTCTATGATCGGAAAATGAGCTTATATTTTCTCTAGGCAGATCCGTCGTTATATAAGCGGAATTTACATCGACGAAACGTCCGAACCAGAGGGGCATGTCCGACTGGAGATGCACTAAGACCACCTGAGGCACGTAGAACGAATAGCCGTCAAAGCCGGTAAGCCAATACATATTCGCGGGATCCTGGCAGATCAGCAAGTCCAGCCCCGCTCGCTCCATCCGCTGCTTCACGTCATGAACACGACGCCGAAACTCCTCGGGCGGAAATGGCTTCTCATATTTCATCTCGTCGAGTCCTTCAAAACAGGCATTCCTCGAACGGATCAGGCATTCGTCCTGTCCGCATACTTTCTCTTCGTATCACGTCACAAGAGGCTGTTTTCCCCGAGGATTTCTTCTTGTCGCGGAAAATCTGCATTTCCTAGGCACTTGCCGTACGTTATCCGCATATGAGCGCCAAATTTTCGGTGGCTCTGCGTCTCCGGTGGAAGATCATGCCCTCCCTATGGTGAAGACGCACTCTGCCTGTCGCAACAGAATTTCAAGCACGGGCGGCAAGATCTACGTGGGAAGCGCCGACGAGACCAGCGAAGATCGGGACGTTGCGGCCGCCACGCTCATGCAGCATCCGGGGCGTCCGCGGCCCAATGGACGGGGTTTGAGCACCCCCATCAGGCCGGCCACTCCTAATATGTGAGCATGATTCTCTGGTACAAATCAGCAGCCTTGGTCAGTTGATCGATTTCAACGAACTCGTTGTTCGTATGGGCTTGGGCAGTACGCCCGGGTCCGATAATCACACACGGGATCCCAGCCAATGACAGCTGATTTGCATCCGAGCCGCCGGTGGCTCCCTTCTGCTCTCCGGTCCCCGCGACGTGGGCACAAGCCGCTCCTGCGACTGCTGCAATTTTGCTCGACCCGGAACTGATTGGAGGCGGGTCTTCCAATGCGGGAAGCAATGACCGAACATTGATCTTGTCTTCGCCCTGGCGAAGGCCTTCCAGTATGCTTTCTACCTCCGCCAACGCGTCCTGCGGCCGCTCCCCGGGTATGAGACGCCGATCGACCCAGATACGGCATACCGGCGGTACAGTGGTAAGTTCCAAACCTCCTTCGATGAGGCTCACGGTCAGCTGTGATGACCCTACCAATGGGTGCTGCGCCCGAGACACAAGGGATCGATGGTGCTCATCAAGTGCCAATACCACCTTGGCCATGCCCGTGATCGCGTTCACTCCGAGATGAGGCTTCGACGTATGAGCCGGTACACCCTGAACCTCGATTTGCCAGCGGACAGAACCCATGTGAGCTACAACGAGCTCTAATTCGGTGGGTTCACCGACTACCGCACCCTCATAAGCGACACCGGAATCGGCTATAGCGCGGGCGCCAAGTTTGCGGTACTCTTCGTCAATGCTGGCTGCCACAACAACCGTGGCCCGGGGCTGCCGTTCACCAAGTGAGCTAAGCGCAATCAACATAGCTGCAAGTGAGCCTTTTGTGTCGCAGCTACCTCGCCCATATATTCGCCCGTCCCGTTGCTCACCCGAGAATGGATCTGATTCCCACCTATCGATAGGAACGGTATCCATATGAGCAATGAATAGAATACGCCTATCGGGTTCTTTCCCAGGTACCCAGGTCAGGAAATTCGAGCGACCATCGGCCACCTCCTGTATCCCGTAAGCCAGCTTCCGCTCCTTGCAAAAACCCTCGAGGAACTTGGCTACACCTTGCTCTCCACTACCTTTTGGCGACAGCGATGGATTGATGCTCTCGATCTTTATAAGATCTTGGAGAAGTCCGATAGTCTCGGCGCTCTGGGTCGACATGTACTCTCCTGTGTGCATGAACTAGCCGTGTCGCTCTTACTTCGACCAGCTCTTGGCCAGATTGATTACGCGATCGACTTCATCGGCGGTGTTGTAAAGATGCAGGGAAAACCGGAGCATGCCTCTGCGTATTGAGACGATTACCCCGTTCTTCGTGAAATGCTCGTGAAGCGACCGAATGCGGGCGTCGACTGGGCGCCCTTCAACAAGATCGCTGGAATCGCCAACGGCTACGATACTTCCAGTGTGAGCGCCTGGTGGCCCGCCGCAGACCGGAAGCCCGATATCTAAGAGACCAGTGGCCATACGTTTTGCGAGTGAGGTAACGCTCTGGTCGATCGCCTCGGTTCCGATATCAAGTAGCTGGCCCATTGATGCATATGCAGCCAACATGCCAGGGAAGTTGTAATGCCCGATATCAAAGCGGGGCGCGCCAGAGCGCAACTTTACAAAACTAGGTACCGGAGCTGATTCTGGCGCGTTTCCGAAATCTACGCTGAAGCGCGCAAGATAGGCCGGGCTCAGCCGATCGGCCCATTCTTTACGGCAATATAAAAAACCCGATCCATAAAGACCCATCAAACCCTTCACAGTGGACACTGCTACACCGTCTACGCCAAGTCGATTGACGTCGGTGTGGAGTATCCCAACAGATTGCGTCGCGTCCGCCAAAAGAAATGCACCGTAGTGCCTACAGGCTTCGGATATCTGCTCCATGACGGTCCGAAACCCCGGAACCATCGTCACCGTCGCCAAGGCAACAACGCGGGTATGAGAATCAATCGCCTTTACGAATGCATCAGGGGGAATTGAGCCGTTATCCGGCTCTACGACTCGCAACTCGACATTGTAGCGGTCTCTGATCTGAATCCATGGCAAGATATTATTTGCGTGTTCCAATTTTGGGCATAGAACGACGTTGTCTCCATCTCTCCAATCGATCGCATTAGCGATGATGTTGATGCCTTCCGATGCATTCTTGGTAATTGCAATTTCATCGTGATCTGAATTGATAAATTGTGCGAACCTAGCGCGAGTACGCTCGACGTGTTCGAGCATTCTTTCTTCGTCGTTTAGGCCATGCAGCCGATTGTTCAAATGAGGCTCGATTGAAGCCAATGTTGTGCTTGATATGAGGCCCTGGTTCGCGACATCCATGTAGATGGCGTTTGCTGTGGCTGGAAACTCCTTTCGGAGGATGTCCAAGGGAAGCATATGGCTTTCTCTCCTGGGAGTGCGGACGGCGGTTGAGCTACCTTGTTCAGGCGATCGTTCCGGCAAGGGTAAGAATGCCGCCAGACTGGTCTGCGCTGACCTGCCCATTTTACACGGTGCTCGTGCCGACTTTGGTCTAACATTCGGTCTCCCACGCCGCATTCCTGCGCCAAACCGCGATTCACGCAGAGATCGCGAGCCATTCTCGCGGATCACTGAAGCGTCTCGACGGAATGCAGCTGCAACAACTGCCTCACGAGAGATCAATTTGGGTAATTCTCAGACCGCGGATAGGGCTTCTTACCAGTGCTTGGAGCGACGTTAGCCTGACTGAGCCGACGACCTTCTCCTCCAGCCCCACACCCATGCGGATCATAGTTCACTCGCGGCCGACGCGCGAGGGCCGTAAGGCATCCGAAAGCCGGGGCCGGTTCATAGCCTGACTCTCATGGTCTCCGATTTATGCTGCAACGCCGACACCCTTGGTGATGTCGCTCCCTAACACGCTTGCCTCGAACTGATGCGAGCGTGCTGCAACTCATGTTTTCTGCGCCTGAGCAACGAGATCGGTAGGATCTTTTCGACCGGGGATCGCCCCCACCCGATCGAATCTGCCGTTCTTGCGCTGGCCCGCAACTGCTCACCAGCAACGCCCATCGATTCAGCGGCACCCCTCAGATAGTTATACTATGCCGGTATTGTGCGCAGATGGCGAAAGAAACGCCGATTTTCTGCGACTTGGACCGACTTTAGCGCCGAGAGGGCGTTTGGCACTTGCTACATTTTGGACGTACGGACTGGCGGCCTTGGCATTGGCCGATATCATCATGAGCAGAGATTGTGAATGGATCTGGATCGAATTGACCGGAAGATTCTCAACGTCGTGCAGCGCAACAATCGCCTTACGACAGAGGAATTGGGCGAACTTGCCGGACTATCGGCTACCGCTTGTCAGCGGAGATTAAAGCGACTTCGAGACGCTGGCGTCATCGAAGCGGACGTTGCCATAGTTTCACCGGAAGCCGTCGGTCGGCCCCTGCTCCTGCTGGTATCCATCACTCTCGAGCGCGATCGCGCCGATATCATCGATCGTTTCAAGCAGGCAATTCGGCGGACGCCTGAGATCATGAACGCTTACTACGTTACGGGTGAAGCGGATTTTATTATTACGGTCTCTGCTCAGGACATGGCCGAGTACGAGGCGTTTACCCGTCGTTTTTTTTACGAACATCTTGAAGTAAAGGGGTTCAAGACAATCGTTGTAATGGATCGGATCAAGGCGTCGTTTGCTCTGCCAATTGCTGAAGAGTAGCCTTCAAAAGAGCCCGCCCAGGCAACCACCACGCGCCTTCCGCGGGTCGCAGTTGTCCCGCACTTCTGAATGTCGGCTGTCCTATTTTGAATGGTCCCGCATATATACCAGGGCACCTCCTCTCAGCCTGCAGGTGTTATGCGCCAATGACCAAAAAACGATGATATTCTGCGGGACCAAGGCGCCCTTCGCGCAACCAAGCTCTTTGGCACTTGCTACATTCTGGGCGGAGCGGAATTCAGGATTGTCGGTCCCCGGCTAATTGGAGCGGCTTCAGTCGGCGGAATAGCTGGGGTGCCTACGTCGCACAGAGGATGCTGTGCTCCCGGCAGCGCGGAAACGGGTCTCCCGGCTCTCGCAAGGACAAAGCGTGAAATTCGCCTGCAACCGGCAAGAAAGGAAAGTCCCCGTGGCAATTCTCAATAGCGTCGCAGAGTTTCTCCCCGAGATAGTGGCTTGGCGCCGGGACATCCATGCACATCCCGAACTGGGCTTCGACATCCCCCGTACTTCGGCATTTGTCGCCGAGCGCCTGCGCGAATTCGGCTGCGACGCCGTCGCGACCGGCATCGGCAAAACCGGCGTCGTTGGCGTCATCAAGGGCAACGGCGTCGTGAGCGACGGTAACCCAAAGGTTATCGGATTGCGCGCTGACATGGATGCGCTGCCGATCAACGAAGCGACCGATCTGCCCTATGCGTCCAAGAACAAGGGCTTGATGCATGCGTGTGGGCATGACGGCCACACCGCGATGCTGTTGGGTGCCGCGCGCTATCTTGCCGATACTCGGAATTTCGCTGGAACGGCGGTCATGATCTTCCAACCTGCCGAGGAGATCGGTACCGGCGCCGTTGCCATGCTAGATGACGGTTTGATGGAGCGGTTCGGCATCGAGCACATCTACGGAATGCACAATCGTCCGGGCTTGCCGGTAGGTGTCTTCGGAATCCGGCAAGGTCCAGTGATGGCGGCAACTGATAGCATAGAAATTAGCATTGAAGGGCGAGGGGGGCACCCTGGAAGGCCTCATGAATGCATCGATCCGATTCTGGTCGGCGCTCAGCTTGTGACGGCCCTGCAGCATATCCTGGCTCAGAACATTGACCCTGTCGACTCGGCAGGAATTTCGTTCCACCAGTTCCAGTCCGGGCAGAGACTAGTCCCCGTCGTTCCGCAAACAGCGGAGTTGGTGGGCACCATGCGGACGCTAAAGCCGGAGGTGCGCAAGTTCGTGAAGGAGCGGGTGGGCGAAGTGGTCGCCGGCATCGCCCAGATAACCGGCGCGAAGATAGATATTAAATTTCAGAGCTTCGACGCAATTCTCTTCAATGAGGTCCAGCAGACCGACCTTGCGAGAAGCGCGGCCAAGGGCGTGGCCGGTGAAAACAATGTGCTCGAGACGCCACCGGTAATGGGGGGGGAAGATTTCTCCTTCCTGGCGCAGGCGCGGCCGGGTGCTTTCGTCTGGTGCGGGAACGGTGACAGCGCCGGCCTGCATCACCCTGCCTACAATTTCAACGACGAGGCGATTCCTTATGGAACATCGTACTGGATCAAGCTCGTAGAGAACACGTTGGGATCCCGTCCGACGTCTTGATGATCGGTCTGACAAGGGCCGCAGAACGAATGAATAACTGCCGTCTTATGCCAGGCTTGAATGTAGCGGACCTCGTAAAATGAAAACTCGTTCATCCGTGCCAACATCTCTTGAGGGTCTGTCGGCGTGCGAATGCCTGGAACTCTACCGAAGGCGGCAGCTCTCGCCTGTTGAAGTCGTCGATGACTGTCTCAGCCGCATCGACGCCAACAACCCGGCGCTGAACGCATTTTGCCTCGTCGACCACGAAGGGGCCAGGTCTGCTGCCCGGGCCTCGGAGGGTCGATGGATGAAGGGGGAACCAGCCGGAGTACTAGATGGCATTCCGGCCACCATCAAAGACCTCACCTTGACACGAGGCTGGCCGACAAGACGTGGCTCATTGTCCGGCAGCACCGAGGGACCCTGGACTGAAGACGCCCCTGTTCCAGCCCGTATCCGTGAGACCGGTGGCGTTATCCTGGGCAAGACAACCACTCCAGAATTTGGCTGGAAAGGGGTAACAGACAGCCCGGTCTACGGGATCACCCGCAATCCCTGGAATCCTGACCTGACACCAGGCGGGTCGTCGGGAGGGGCGGCAGTTGCGGCTGCGCTCAACCTTGGCTTTCTTCATCAGGGTAGCGACGGCGGGGGATCAATCCGGATACCGGCGAGCTTCACGGGGACCTTCGGCTTCAAGCCAACCTTCGGCATCGTTCCGCAATGGCCAGCTAGCGCCATGACAACGCTGTCTCATTTGGGGCCGGTGACCCGCACCGTTGCGGATGCGATCCTGATGATGAATGTGATTGCACGAAAGGACGCTCGCGATGGCTATGCGGGTCCGGCGTACCTAGGTCTCGACCCCGATCCAGCAAAGACCACCATCAGGGGCCTGCGGATCGGCTACAGTCGGAACCTCGGCTATGTCAAGGTGGCGCGAGATATCCAAAACGTTACCGATAATGCGATCGACCAGCTTCGAGCTCTTGGGGCCGAGGTGGCCGAAGTCAATCCGGGATTTGCGGATCCGGTGGAGGTGTTTTCTACATTCTGGTTCGCTGGCGCCGCCCGTATTGTGTCACGAATGAACAAACAGCAAAGACAATTACTAGATCCTGGCTTTCTGGAAGGTGCCGAACGCGGGCTGAAGATCACCCTTACCGAATTTCAGGAAGCTGAGGCGATGCGGTTCGAGCTCTCCGCTCTGATGGCGAAGTTCCACGAAAATTACGATCTCTTGGTCACACCGACGATGCCTATCGCGCCGTTCCCCGTCGGGCGAAATGTGCCGGATGATAGTTACAAGGGGTGGGTGGACTGGACGCCCTTCACCTACCCTTTCAACTTGACCCAGCAACCAGCAGCATCGATTCCATCGGGCCTGGATGATCAAGGGCTGCCCGTCGGGCTACAACTGGTCGGCGCGCGCTATTCCGACACCTCCGTCCTAGCCGCGGCATATACGATCGAAAGTCGCCTGGGGCTTCCTTCTTTCGCGAGGAGCAGATTCCACGCTGCCACCCCTTAAAACTTGAGACTGCCGCGCTCAAGCACCTGACGGCCTCCAAGCGGTCAAGCCACGGACGCGAATGTCATTCGATAAAGGGGCGCGGCGTCATAGATGGGCAGTCCTGTCCTACGACGGATTGCTGACGTCACCATCGGGGACAATGTACATTCAAATAGGAGTGCGTCAATCTTGGGATGTGCGGCGCGAAGTCGCGACACAGACTGCAACCCGGGGACTCCATTTCGGTAACACTAGCCGGCCGCGTATTACCTTCGATGCCGCCGATGGCTACTCTTGCCCCTGCGGATGAATCCATGCCCAGCAGCTCTTCGCCGCAGTGTCTTGAGTCTGCGGCCAGACGGCGAGCTTTGCGCCGGCCGGAAGCTGCCGGAGGAGCGTGGGCGCCAGTAGCAGGCTCGACATGGCCACGGGAAGTTTGACAGACGTGGCCAGTGCAGCCTGGCACCAGATACTGAAGCCGCAGTCCCTGGTTATCGCGACGGCTCCGCGCTCAACCAACCGCCTGGCAGCTGCAATGTAGGCCGGCTCGAGAGAGGCATCGCCAGGACTGACCCTCTCCGCCAAAGCCCCGGCCGCGGTCTCTATTATAATTGGGAAGTCGAAGTTGCCGGGTTGAAGACCGACCCCGATGCGGTGGCGGAAATTCACCAGGGCGCAAGTCCGATCTCCAGCCTGTGATTTTTGCAACACTGGCCATCCAATGAGGATCCAACTGCCGTCTGATCGTGACAATTCAGCTGCGTCAAATGCCTTTGCCGCCAAGATGGCGCGTATCGTCAGGTTGTGCTGACCAAGCTGGGACGCTCTACGAGCGCAGGAATCCTGCATTCGCCTGACGCTTCCGGCTCGGTTGCAAGGCTCGGGAATAGTAATGACGAAACAGTGGATCAGCACGCCGTAAGCCCAGTGCAAAAAATGCGGGCTTCGTGCCGAACCTTTTTTTGGAACGGCGGGCGCGGGTCTCATCATTGAGATTACCGGAAAGCCTGTCCGGACTTTTCCGAAGCCGCACTGTTATCCTGTTCGAGAGCGACGCATCGATGGTTCCTTTCCCCGCCTCATCGACAAGCTCACCCGTGTCCACTTGGCTCATCCACGACGACTTCGGCAACCATGCTCTCTCCGATCAGCAGCGCTTCCACCTCTTCGAAAATCGTCGAGGAGCGCTATCAGAGAAAATCCACCCTGATCACCGCCCAGGTCCCCGTGGCAAGCTGGCACGACCTTATTAACGACAGCACGGTCGCCGACGCTATACACGACCGCTCGTGCACAATGCACACCGCATCGCCCTTCAGGGCGAGAGCATCCGAAGAAAAAAGCCTCGGCCCTCTTGACCGACTCCGAGAACACCGAAATCAATCAGCCCTACAGCAACCAGGCTGCCGAGGACCAACCTCGACGAACTGTCGGACTTTTGTGAAAACGCTGTCCGGGAATTAGCGGAATCGCTGTCCAGCTTTTGAAGCGCGCAATAACACTATGGCCGTCATCGAAATGAGCAAGGCGAAGTGCTGATTGCCGCGTTTGTTCCGGGATTAAGCGCCAGCCTCTCAAGAAGATTTATGCCGACTCGCCATCATTGTTGAAACTGCTGCAGCGCTCGCACGTTGAAGCCGGCCAGGCCGGGCATACGATTATGCGGATCGCCTTCGCCCAACTTCAATTCTGGACGCCAGGGCTCGATGTAAGGGACCGGCGAGCGTCAAAAGACTGCGGATGGGTCGCCGCTCGTCCCCTGGGATACGATCTCTGTCGGATTTTGTCGCGCCTGCGACATAGTGGTTGTGCGGGCCAGTTTAGTACCTGATATGACCGTAAGTTTGATATCAAACTCAAAGCACTGGCCGACGTGCATTTTGCGAGGTTGGCACGGTTTTTGAAGCGATCATTTCGCGTCGGAGCGCTCTCATCCGCCGGTTATCATCTGTTTTGGCATAAACCCTGCATAAGGCTTTATTGATGGTACCGCAACCCAACTCGCCGTCTTTCGAGCTACTTGGGCAAAAAGAGCACCGCCAGCGGAAAGGGTCGGGAACCGGAGAGGGAACCGGGTGGTGGACCTATGTTTGTGGAGGGGGTTGTGAAAAGGGTCAGCCATGGTGCTTCGAGCCTCTTGTACTCGTGCAGGTCGTCAATGTTGATATAGCGGTTGGCCTCCATCCAGTTTTCATTGGTTTCGTGACAGCAGACAAACGTCAAAGGAGATAGCTCATGCGAGTAGCCATCGTAACGAACAGTGATTTCAACGGTGTGATTAACCGGTTCGGTCAGCCTTGTCCGCAGCCGCCGCAGCCTTGGCCGCATAGCGGCACGTTGGAAGATGTGGTGGCGGCACTTCAAGAGGGCGGCCACGAGACGGTAGTGTGTGAAGGCGATAAAGGACTGCTCGCCAGTCTCGAGCGGTTCATGCCACCTGATCCGCAAGGTCGCCCCTCGGGAATGGTCTTCAACTTGGCGGAGGGAATTCAGGGCGAAAAGCGTTACACTCATGTTCCTGCCATGCTTGAGATGGCCGGTGTTCCATACACTGGATGTAGCCCCTTCGGGATTGGGCTGACGGGAGACAAAGTCATTACCAAAATGCTCATCCGCGATCAGGGCGTGCCGACTCCGAACTTTCGCGTGATGCGTCGCGGCACCGAGAACACCGGCGACCTGAGATTCCCAGTGGTAGTGAAGCCGCGGGAGGAGGACTGCAGCTTCGGATTGCAGATCATACATGAACACTCTAAGTTGCGGCAGGCCGTCGAAGTGATCGTCACGCAGCATGCTCAGGATGCGCTAGTGGAGGAATACATCGAGGGGCGGGAAATCTGCGTTGCGTTGCTCGGAAACGGGGAGCCCGAAGTTTTGCCTCTAGTGGAGCAGGACTTCGGTGACCGCGAAACGCGTGTTATGAATTGGGATGCGAAGTACGTGGCGGCCGCAGCGGTGCCCAAGATTTGCCCGGCGAAAATCGAGAGCGGGCTTGAGACGATGTTACGGGATATTTCGGTTGCGACCTTCCGTGCCTGCCACTGCCGGGACTATGCCCGCGTCGATTTCCGGATCGATCGCTCAGGCCAACCGTTTGTCCTAGAGATGAACTCGGTGCCGGCCCTTGGTATACACTCCAGTTATGGCACAGCTGCAACGGCCGGCGGACACAGCTTCGTAAGCTTGATCAATCGCATCCTCAATGTCGCCCACACCCGCTATTTCGGAATCGGCGTCTCATAGTGGATTGATCGGATCAAAAGAGTCCGATTTCGGGATTCCGTTTTGCGGTTTGGCGTGCGAGTTAGATGCATGCGCAATAGCATCCCCCTTCACCGTTTTGGCCAGCGACCGTCAGCGCCTGCAAGCGCTCGTCGCGGCGCCAGGAAGCCCGCAAGCACGTTCGGGGGCCGCATCGTCGCGCTGTGCTTCGAACCACGAAGCCAAAGCATACTTGGACCACCGGCTAGGTCGAGCGAATGAACCGCACCATCAAGGACGCGACGGGCAAGCGTTTCCACTACGACGATCATGACCAACTGCGTCGGCATCTTGCCGACTTTGTTGCGGCCTACAAATTTCGGCCGCAGGCTGAAGGCCCTCAAAGGTCTCACCCTACGAGTTCATCTGCAAGGCATGGGCTTCCCAGCCCGAGCGCTTCACTCTCAATCCGCTCCACCAAATGCCTGGACTTGTCTATTCGGCGTGTTGAAGTCAATCCCATTCAAGCTTCCTAGGCTGACCTGCCGACGCGATTATCCTAGCCTGATTGATGTAACCGCGGCGTCAAACCGAGATACGGCCCCACGTCCTTCGAATTCCTGAAGGGGGCAGGAATATCGACCGTGGCGTTGAAACCCAGTGCAACGATAGGGCCGACGCCCAGCACGGTCATCAACCGCCTGCAAACCGTGTCACCCCTCACGATCGACAACAGTCTTTCGTGTAGCACCGTGAACTGCTCGCAAAGTTTCCGACGGGCGGTGAGCAACGTCTCCATGATGTCTCGAGTTCCGGAATGTCACCGGAAGGGTCCCGGATGCGATCCGCGAATTTGCCGGCCGTCGACAATGCCAACTTTGAGACCGAAGTTACGAAACAGGCCACGGATGTCGTTCTCGATGGCGATGGCCTTTTCCTGAAGCGACTTGAGGGCCGTCAGCAGCGCCCGGCGATTCTGGGTCGTCAGCGTCTTGACAGTAAGACCGTATGTCCGCCTCTGCCGATGAGGTGGCTCGCCCTACACTGCGCGTCCGAGGGTTGCTCGGACGGGCCGAGCCGATCCTCACCACAGGAGGACGAGCCGTGGCGGATTATAGAGAAGCATTTGTCGGAATCGATGTTGCGAAGCTTAAGAACGCTATTGCGATTGCGGAGGCAGGCCGGGAAGGAGAGGTTCGGTTCTTCGGTGAGGTCGACGCGTCGGCGACCAGCATGCGGCGGGTCATAGGCCGGATCGCCAGCCGCTTTGATTACGTGCATTTCTGCTATGAGGCTGGGCCGACCGGGTACGGCCTTTATCGCCTGATCCGGTCGCTCGGGCACGAGTGCACCGTGGTTGCACCATCATTGATACCAAGGAAGCCCGGCGATCGGGTGAAGACGAACCGTCGAGACGCCATTTCCCTTGCCCGACTATTGCGCGCCGGCGAGCTGACCGCGGTGTGGGTTCCCGATGAAGGGCACGAGTCCATACGGGATCTTGTTCGCGCGCGGGCGGGCGCGGTCGAGACGCTGCGGGTCCATCGCCAGCAGGTGAGCGCATTCATGCTCAAGCACGGCCGTAGCTATCCGCGAAAGAAGAGCTGGACGATGCGCTATCTACGCTGGCTTCAGGAACAAGGTTCGATCATCCCGCGCATCAGATCGCACTCCAGGAGATGGTCGAGGCGGTGCGCGTCTCGAAAGAGCGGGTCGAGCGGCTGGAGCGTGTGATCGAAGAGTTCGTCCCGGCCTGGTCGCTGGCACCGATCGTGTGGGCGCTTCAGACATTGCGTGGGGTAGACCTAATTGTCGCCGTGACGTTCGTCACCGAAGTCGGCGACGCCAGCCGGTTCGAAAGCCCACGCCAGCTCATGGGATATCTCGGTCGGGTCCCCGGCGAGCGCTCAACCGGGGAGACAGTCCGGCGCGGCGGCATCACAAAGGCAGGCAACGGTCGGGTTCGCCACATGTTGGTCGAGAGCGCCTGGACCTATCGACATCCGCCCAAGGTCGGGAAGGCGAAGCTATACCGGTTGGAGCAGGCGTCACCGAAGGTGCGTGAGATCGCCTGGAAGGCGCAGTCCCGCCTGACAGCCCGCTACCGCATGCTGAGCGCTCGGGGCAAACGGACAACGGTCGTCTGCACCGCGATCGCCCGTGAACTGGTCGGCTTTATGTGGGCAGTCGCAAGGGAGGCGCGCGTCACCTGATCGCTCGCCGCGATGGCGCACATATCGCGCATGGGCGGAGGCGGGACCACGGCAGGGGAATGCCCGTCAGACGCTTTGTGGCCGGCAAATCGACCGACGCCCGCAGTAAGATAGGAACAGCCCCGGACGCACAATCGGGAATGCGGTAGCCAACCCGCGCATCAGAGCTTGATCACCGACGTCCTTCAGTTCCGCCTCCCCACCCATGCGCGATCATCAGAATGAGCAGCCGTTCCTCGGATCGGGCGACCTCATGCGTTCCAAACCTTGACAGCGGACATCAGAGCGGTGTTTCCGGACCACCTTTCGGGAGTGGTCGCGATCTGTGAGGTTGCCGATCCTGTATTGGGATCGGAGATCGGCTTGTGTCTGGACTTGACCTTACGCTTGACCCGGAGCGGCAGCTTCGGCGTTTCGAGGTGATCAACGGTGCCGGCGGTCGGCGTCACTGGTCGGTGGATGACAAGGCGCGGATCATCGCAGAGACGCTGGAGCCGAATGCGATCATTTCCGAGG
>NZ_RZRT01000099.1:0-11536 GCF_003998295.1 Mesorhizobium sp. M7A.F.Ca.US.011.01.1.1 | reverse complement strand
CCGCCGCCGGCTACAACTTCTCCCTCCTGCTCAGGTGGCTGAAGGGGTTTTTGTCGCTCTTGATTGCCCTGCTTCAAATCCGGCCGAAGCCGGTCGCCGCTTAGGGCTCGGATTGTTCACGGTCGACTAGTGAGCACTCTCCAATATGTTAGGCTCTGTCGCAGTAGCGCAACAAGCTCAGTCTTTGGATGGGTGGTATGAGGATGAGACGACTGAATGTGTACAGGCTCAGTCTTTTTATCGAGGCTCTCGTTTTTGTCGTAAGCGCGTTCGGTGCGACGTGGCTTACCAGCTTTGTGAACGCGCCATGGTGGACATATGTGATTATAGCGGCCATCGCTATGGGCATGTTCGTCGCCGTGCGTGGGGTCCTTTCTGAGCCGCAACGTATGGGACTCTTGGCACACAACTCGGCAGCGACCTCTGCGTGAACCCAGACGCCTTGAAAATGTGCCCGATGCGTCCGGATTTTTGGCGGTGATCTTCATCAAATGCGATGAGCTGCAATTTCTGGCGACGGCCACGCTAAGGGCGGGCCTCCAGCACCATGTTGAACGGTGTCTCCGCGGCGCGACGCAATCGCTTGAAGCCGCCGCCGGTCACAACCTTGCGCAGCCTCGCCTCACCGGCCTGGGCTCCAAGCGCGAGCCCGACTTCCTGCGACACGGATGCGGGCGTGCACACGAAAGTGGAAGCGGCATAGTAAACGCGGCCGACGGGATTGAGGTTCGCCGCCAGATGATCATGCGCGAACGGCTCGACGATCATCCACGTGCCGTCCGGCTTGAGCGATCCGTGGACATGGGTGGCGGCGCCCGTCGGGTCGCCCATGTCGTGAAGGCAATCGAAGAATGTGACGAGGTCATAGGTTCCGGGATAGCTCTTGGCGGCCGCCACGTCGAACCGCGTGTTAACGCCGACGCCGGCTACCTCGGCCGCCTTGCGGGCGCGCTCAATCGAAGGGGCATGATAGTCGAAGCCGACGAAGCGCGAATTGGGGAAGGCCTGTGCCATGAGCACGGTCGATGCACCATGACCGCATCCAACATCCGCGACGTCCACGCCGCGTTCGAGCTTCTCGACGACGCCCTCCAAGGCCGGCAGCCAGGAGTCGATCAGATTGGCATTGTAGCCTGGACGGAAGAACCGTTCCGTACCGCGAAACAGACACGCGCTATGATCGTGCCACCCGACGCCCTTGCCGGACTGGAATGCCTGCCTCACCTTTTCTTCATCGAGCCACAGCGCGGACAGGAACTCGAATGCGCCTGCCATGAAGGCCGGGCTGTCTTCATCAGCGAACACCAGCTCTTGCTCGGCGTTGAGATAGAATTTGTCGCTCGCTTCATCGTAGTCGACGTAACCCGCCGCCGCCTGCCCGGAAAGCCATTCCCTTACGAGGCGTTCCTGGGTGCCGGTGCGTGTCGAAAGTTCGGCGGCCGTCATCTTGCCGCCTTCGCGCAATGCCTTGAACAGGCCGAGTCTGTCCCCCAGCAGGACTCCCGCGCCCGTTGCGATCGCACCGAGATCGCCGACCATTTTCCCCAAGAATGCGTCCAACTTTTCCTGATTCGCTTCAGACATCTGAATCTCCCTTTGGGTTCAATCTCTCCAGGCGACGGAGCCGTGCTCGTCATGAGGCGCCTTGAGCATCAGATGCTCGAAGACATGCAGATATCCCCGGCGGCTCATTCCGCGCTGCCGATCCTGCACCAGACCATATGGGTGACGACCGGCGCGGTGGTCGGGAATGACAGCCACCTCCATGCCGTTGAAAAGCAGGAAATCCGTCACTTTGCCCTCGTCGGTAACCGGCGGAGCCGGAGTGGTCGTCACCAGGGCAAGCCCTGTTGCAGCAGGTATCCTTGGGCAGCCTGTCAGAACATCGATGACTCCGGTTGTGGTGCCGGGGTGGGCGATCAGGGGCCAAGTGATTGTTCCGCGGCGGCTGTATGTTGTGGTAAGGTGATCATGCGAACTCTTGTTGGTCGGTCACGTGTTTTGCGGATGACCCGCATGTACTGTGCCAAATGAGAAAACCATTCAAACGCAATCCAGTAGATCTGACTGTATCCGACATTGTCGGAATTTGGACATCGCCGAACGCGAAGCGCTCGGGGCTTGTGACGATACTTGAGCGTGCTGCTTCGGAGGAGGGATGAGCCTCGAACCGGCCGCGAGGCCTTTTTCTGGCAACGGATATTCCGGCCGGGTTAGGCCGCGAGGAAAGCGACGGTGAATAAGAGGTAGAGGACCAACCGTTTTGAGCGGGTAGTTGCCGTGTTGCGCCCCCAGGCAAAGGCCAGCACCACGGAGCAGTATTTCTGGTGGCGATACTACAACGCCTTTTAGTGCCGGTTACCCGTTTTTACCCAGTTGGCCTGGTGCATTCAGAGCGAG
This sequence comes from Mesorhizobium sp. M7A.F.Ca.US.011.01.1.1, assembly GCF_003998295.1. Lineage (NCBI taxonomy): Bacteria > Pseudomonadati > Pseudomonadota > Alphaproteobacteria > Hyphomicrobiales > Phyllobacteriaceae > Mesorhizobium > Mesorhizobium sp. M7A.F.Ca.US.011.01.1.1. The sequence goes on along the minus strand of NZ_RZRT01000099.1, from coordinate 9,136 downwards.
CTCGTTGGAAACCGCTTATTGTGGCTATGAGCGAACTCGGGATGGAGGAGTGGACCCAAAAATTGGCAAAATGCCCCAGGGAGGATTACATGGGTCGCTCATTCCCCGTACTCGTTACAGGTGCGCGTCGCTTCGCAAACAGCTTGCTTTTGACTTGGCGTTTTTTGCCGTCTCGGCATCGCTCACTAATTCGGCCGCTGCCGACACCGTGAACTGGCGTCAATTCGAAGGGACCAGCATAACTTGGGCCTACGACATCCACCCCTATGCGGATGCTCTCGCTGCGCAATTTCCGGAGTTCGAGAAGCTGACCCGGCATCAAGGTCACGCCGGAACTCTACCCAGACGATTCTTACTGGAACAAGATGACGATCCAACTGACGACGAAGTCGCCAGCATGGGATGTGTTCGGCACTGGCATTCAGCCCGCGTAGGACCTCGCTCCGAGTGGCGCCCTGGAGCCGCTGGACAAATACCTGAGCGATTGGAAGCTTACCGATGCTGGATACGACTACATTACGTGGACATGATCAAGAAGTGCGCGGCTCCTTCCTTCGCGTCCGGCCGCAGCGCGATGACGATCGACTCAAATATGTTCGGCTTCTGGAACGATGTTGCGGGGAAGCCGGCATCCGGCAAGATCGCCTTCGCTCCGCCGCTGCACGCACCGAGCGCCACGAGCTTGGAGTCTGACATCTGGATCTGGGCTCTCGCCATGAACGCGGCTTCCGAAAAGAAGGGCACGGCCTGGCTGTTCATCCCGTGGGCCACCTCCAAGCAGGTGGCGCTCAAGGGTGCCCTTGCTGGCCAGCTCGTCAATCCGCCGCGCACGTCGACCTGGCAGACGACACCTGGACTAAGTACGCTTCGCAGCCCGAGTTCAACAACTTCGTTGACAGCTTCAAAAAGATACAGGACCAAGCCGCGCTGGCTTTCACACCGCGTGTCGGCTTCGGCGAAGCCATGAACGCATGGGCCGTGGCGATGCAGAAGATGGTAAACGGCGATGACGTCGAGACGACGTTGAGGGCGCTTGCCGAAGAAATCCGCACTGGCCTCTGATCAAAAGGAACAGGGCAGTACTATTGCACTGCCCTGTTCCCGCCAACGGCGGAGATCACGCCGTGTCACCCCAAGCACTTAAACCCAGCGTGCCGATGGCAGCCGAAGGACCTGGCGCGCGCGCCTCGTCCGGTTCGGCTTCGCTGGAGGGGCGTTCCATCGACTGTTTCAGCCTTGCAATCATCCAGGCGCTGGCCAAAAGCCAGATGGAGCGCCGGCTCAGGAACCGGCGCAAAAACTCGAGCCTGCCGGCGCTGATCGAGCTGGTGCTGGCGCGGCCGCTGGTGTCGGCAGGTCTGGTCGCGGCCGAGCTGAAAATTAGCCAGCGCGCTGCGCTCGGGCTGGTGCCGAACTCGGCATCCGTGAGGTGACCGGCAGGGGGCGCTACCGGGCGTGGGACCCCGTTTAGCTGCGGCGGGCTTTGGCGAAAGCGACAGCACTGATGATTTTTGCTGTACGCTCATTCTCCCTCATCTGCGCGTTGACAGAAAACCAGCAGGCGAGGGTCACAGCACGCTGTGCTCCCCGCGATTTCCGGAAAACCAATGAAAAACGACTTTGATCGATCGCGCGGGACGTATCATTCAACCATGTCGAGAACGGGCGTGACGGCACGTACACTATGGACCGAGAGAACTTTGTCTGGCGACTTTGCGCACGCTTGCAAAACTCTTCGGAAAACTTCCTTCTGTTGATCCAATGATCGTAATGAGCTGGAGTGGCATCGCCGCTCTCCTCGGTTCTTGCTCTCTCAGTTGAACTTGATGCTAGCCTGCACGAAAACGCCGTAGCGCTTTGCCTTCCAATCGTCGGCCTGCGGGGAACCACGACCGCCCATTGCCTCTTCGAAATGAGCGGTGCCGTTATTCGCCACGGCCGCAACACCGCCTCGAGCTGGACGCCATGCCCATCGCCGTCTTCGGGAATTAGCTTGATCTTGGGCGCATGTGGTGCTGCTCTTTGCCGTCGAGCCGCGTGAAGAGGAACGCCACGTCACCAGAAAGGCTGAGTCGCTCGGTGAGTTGCGTCTGCCCGGCCAAGCCGAGTCGCAGCGAATGCCAATCGTTGTCCTGGCTGAGAGGTTGACGTAGGTGGGACGGTTGGCACACAGGTTCCCCAGTTGGTCGCCTGCTGCGTGCAACCGAAAGCATCGTAGCTCTCGTGCCAGAAATTGTTGCCAACAAAAGCACCGATGCGGTAGCGCGGTGAGTTCAAGAAATTATATCCAAGATCGGCGGTGAAATAGCTGACGCCGCCCCCGCGCTGATCACTGAATGTGTTTGAGTAGCCCCCCATTTCCGTAAGAAGTCCTCGTCATGAGAAAATCCTCCCTGATGCCGCCCGCACCGAGGAGGCCTTTACGAAAATGCCAGTCGGATTGTGGACTCGAATGCGCGTCTAGATCGTCATAGGTGAGCCGCGAGACCAGTGACGTACCTTTATGATTGTAAAGTTCCTTCGATGCGTTGCCGGTACTGGCCAGTAACGTAGTCCACCCTCGAAGGAAAAGACTGAGGCCGCCGACCCGGCTACCGACGCCGACTCGCAATCACCGGCACTCGACGGCGGTTCGGAACTTCTCGGTGCCGCAGCGCCGGCCAAGCCGGACGGGCCCGGTGAAAAATTCGTCGTCGAGGGCAAGGCGCCCGCTGCTGCGCCCGGCCGCGCCGACGATTTTTCTTGGCCGCCAAGGCGGCAGCCTGCGGCCGGGGCCACAACCGAAACGACCACGGCGATCAGTCCGTAAGCTGCCCGGGGCAGCGGAAGGGCGGAAAGCGCCTTCAGGTGGCCGCACAAGTAGGGTCTCGAGACGGACTCAGCGCGGCAGCACGCTCGATCCCATCAGCGCCTCATCGATGGCGCGCGCCGCCTGGCGGCCCTCGCGGATCGCCCAGACGACCAGCGACTGGCCGCGCCGCACGTCGCCCGCCGCATAGAGCTTTTCGACGCTGGTCCTGTAGTCCCGGTCATTGGCCTCGACATTCTTCGAGCGGCGGCTGTCAATGGCGATCTTCATCTGGCCGGCCAGTTCCGACACCGGCCCGCGAGCGGCTGGCCCGGCAAAGCCGATGGCGATGAACGCGAGATCGGCGCGGATGACGAATTCGGTGCCGGCGATCGGCTTGCGCTTTTCGTCGACTTCGCAGCATTTGACCCCGGTCAGCTGGCCGTTTTCGCCGATGAATTCAAGCGTCGCCACCTGGAATTCGCGCTCGGCGCCTTCGGCCTGCGAGGATGACGTGCGCATCTTGGTCGCCCAGTATGGCCAGACCGACAGCTTGTCTTCCTTTTCCGGCGGCTGCGGCCGGATGTCGAGCTGGGTGACGCGCACCGCGCCCTGGCGGAAGGCGGTGCCGACGCAGTCGGAGGCAGTGTCGCCGCCGCCGACGACGACGACATGCTGGCCGCCGGCGAGGATCGGATGCGACGGCCACGCCACCGACTGGATCGGTTCGCCGCCGACACGCCTGTTCTGCTGCACCAGATAGGGCATCGCGTCATGCACGCCGCCGAGATCGTCGCCGGGAATGCCGGCCGCGCGCGGCGTTTCGGAACCGCCGCAATAAAGCACGGCGTCATGTTCGGCGAGCAGCTCGGCAACCGGCTTGTCGACGCCGACATTGACGCCGCAATGGAAGGTGACGCCCTCGCCCTGCATCTGCTCGATGCGCCGGTCGATATAGTGCTTCTCGATCTTGAAGTCGGGAATGCCGTAACGCATCAACCCGCCGGGCCGGCTCTCGCGCTCATAGACATGGACGTCGTGGCCGGCGCGGCCGAGCTGCTGGGCAGCCGACATGCCGGCCGGGCCGGAGCCGATGACGGCGACGCGCTTGCCGGTCTTCTTCTCCGGCGGATAGGGCCTGATATGGCCGGTCTCGTAAGCCTTGTCGGCGATCGCCTGCTCGACCGTCTTGATGGCGACGGGGATGTCCTCGAGGTTCAGCGTGCAGGCTTCCTCGCAAGGTGCGGGGCAGATGCGGCCGGTGAACTCCGGGAAATTGTTGGTCGAATGCAGGTTGCGGATCGCATTGTCCCAGTCGCCATTGTAGACGAGGTCGTTCCAGTCCGGGATCTGGTTGTGGATCGGGCAGCCCGTCGGCCCATGGCAGAACGGAATGCCGCAATCCATGCAGCGCGCGGCCTGTTTCTCGACCTCTTTGTCGGACATCGGCAGCGTGAATTCGCGGAAATGCCGGATGCGGTCGGAGGCCGGCTGGTACTTGTGCACCTGCCGGTCGATTTCGAGAAAGCCTGTTACCTTGCCCATAGTCCAGTTCCTGCTGTCCAGATGGTGCGCCTGGCGACGCCCTGCAGCTGGATCAGATGGGGCATCCCGTCCACACATGGGCCGCACCAAGTTGCCCAAAATTCGACTATGTACACTTGCCGGGCTCAAAGCTCGTGAGGGGCTCGCCATGCAGCCAGTTCTCGACTCTAATCGAAGGAGCCGGGGACTCCATCTGCAATACCACGTTGCGGTCCAAAGCTATTTCCAAAGGTTTCTGCACGAGCTGGTTTCCTCTCAGAGACGGCACACGGGTTCAGGGAGGAGCGCATCGCTCGTCTTGCCCCATTGAGTGCAGTCACAGTCACTCAGTCTCAAAAGCCATGCCAACGCGCTCAGCGCGCAGTTAGCGCCCATTGCTTCGAAAAACCTCGTCAGTGCCCAGATGTTGGTTGTAATGAACCTGACATTTGTCTGACGCTGTCAGCTTTTGGACACGCGATCACGCGCTTCGTGCCGCCAGATGGCCAGGCCGAGCCCTGTGTTGCCAGCGGTCGCTTCGATGATTGTACCGCCCCGCGCGTGCCACGCTGTTCGGCATTAACGATCATCGACAACGCAATGCGATCCTTGATCGATCCGCCGGGATTCTGGCTTTCGATCTTGACGAAGCGACGACACCTGCCGGTATCGAATCTCTTCAGTTCGACGACCGGCGTCTCCCCAATCAGATCGAGCACTGACAAATGGCGGACGCAGGCGAGAGGACGCCTTTGTCGACGGTCGGCGGAACATCTCGAGGCTCATGCGGCTGCGGTCTCCAGAATGTCGGCATAGTGCCGTTGCGCAATATCGGGATGCGAGCGCAGTCGGCTCTTCAGCAGTTGCGGAACAGGGGATTGTCGGGGTCGCTGGCGGGGCACCCGCTTCGGCAGCCAGTTCAGGCGGCAGGTCAAGAAACCGTATGTCGGCATCAAGCCGCGCGCCGAAGAAGAAGGGAATAGAAACAGTGCCCTTCGAAAGACCCAGGGCGACGGAAATCATTGCATCGGGCGAGTTCATGCGCCTGAAGCAGCGCTGGCTGCAACTGCTTCATAGCGACAGGCGGGCGGAGACTCTAGCGGGGCTTTCGCCGCTTGGTTGATTGAGGCTCTCGACGAAGCCACTAAGATTCGGCGGCCGATAATAGCTTGCTGCTCATTGGGACGCCGACCAACGCCGGGATTGAGAAAGGCAACCCTGCCCCACAAGGCGGGTGTCACACGTGCGGTGCGTCCGCTCGTCGCGCCGGATGGTCTTTGAGACCTGGGTTCACGGCTATTCAGATGCACCCCTGTCGGCTTTTCGGTGCAGGCCGCCAGGCGGCGTGTTGCAGCAGCGGTAATTAGTTTGAGAGCGTGCGAGCACGGGCTGCATAGTGAGATCATTTGCCGGCGTGGGGACCAAGGTGTGGCGCAGCCTTAGAGAACTCAACACCGAGACCGGAGCAACGGAGACGGCTCTTTCGTCGAGACAGTTTAATTGGAAGGCCGAGAAGCACCGGCTGGGTAGCGTCACGCCGCATCATTCTTTGCGGAGCTGGAGCGCGCGGGATCGCTGGAGCGGCTGGTGAAAGCGGTTGCCGGGGCGCACGCCAACAACAACACGTGAGCTGGCGCCTCGTGTGGCAAAAGGAGGGGGCGAGAGCCCATGGCCTGCAATGAAGCGATCAAGCATTGCGATCGTGGAACCAAGCTGCCTAGTCGACCATCCGGACCGCGGCCTTCAAGCCAGCTCGCCTTGGAATCGGCCTTCCAGGAATCACCGTCAAGGCCGACTCACGACCTTTTCGCCATGAGCCGCGAAGAGGGCATTCCGCCGGAAGCCGATGGCTGCCTTCTCTCGTTCATCGACGGCTATGTGGTGAGCGGCCATGTGCCGGTCGGCACGGTCAACAAGCTCTTGACCGAGCGGCCCGACATCAAAGGGCATGACGCTGCCCGGCATGCCGATGGGCTCCCCCGGCATGAGTGGCACGAAGGAAGCGCCCTTCGAGATTCTCGAAATCCGAAAGTCTGACGCGACCGGCGGCATCTACGCCACGGAATAGGAGGCTTCGATGATGGAATGCATGAGCGGCATGATGATGTTCGGCACGGGCCTGGTGTGGCTGCTTGTCGTCGTCGTGCTCGTCCTCGGGACGGCCGCGCTGATCAAATACCTGTTCTCCAGCGGCGGCAAAGGAGAAGGGCGTCGGTCCTCTTATCGATGCGTGGCCGCGGCAGGCCTCGGATTGGTCTGGACATTGCCTTGGCTCGCCAACCGGATGGCCGCGCCCCGGCCGCGGCGATAGCGCTAGGCAAGACGGTTTTAGCCAGGCGAAGGTCAGCGCGATTGGAAAGCCCGCTGCCTTCGGGACGCATGCCGGCGCCGGGACCGGCCGCGGTCGTCGGCGGCGGCTACCAGAGCGACATGCCGGGCTTCGGGAATGTCCTCACCGACGAGGAGATCCGGGCCGTTCTGGCCTTCATCAAAAGCACATGGCCCGAGCGGGAACGCGCCTATCAGGCAGATGAGCCGCCGGGAGCGGGAGCAGACACAGTGAGACCAATCCTAGCCGCGGAGCCCTCGAACGCCCCCAACCGGAATGCATTGTCCATGAAAGCGAAACCGTCGCTTGCGATTCAATTTCTGGCGCTGATCCTCGGGACCTCCGCGCTGGCCCACCATCCGGGCGCCGATCTCGACAAGATGAGGGACAGCGCGGAGAGGTTCTTCCAGGCGATCGACGAGCAGGCCGCGCCGCCTTTCGAACTGGCCGACGCGGACGGAAGGGCCGTCCGCCTTCCGATCTCTCCGACAAGATCGTGGTGCTCTACTTCATGACGAGGTAACCTTGGAAGAAGAAGGCGACGGCCACTGGCGGCAGGATGGCAAGCACGCTGGCCGCAAAAAGCGGCCCATACTCATAGAAGCGGGCCGGTTCTGTCGCAAATCGTGCTTTTGGCCACAACTGGACGCTTTCGCGCGCTTATGGACCAGCTCACATGACAGGGCTCGACGTGCCCCGGGGTGGCGCCCTACTTCCACGCTCGCACTGTCACACTCCCGCCGAAAGGCGGGTTTAGTGAGTTATGGCAGTGACTGTGCCACCAGTCCAAACGTCGAGTTTCGCGGCAACTTCGACGCTTTCCTTAGCTGACTTGCCCAAAACCAGCGCGGCCAAAGCATACTGCTTGCCGCTCCCGATGGCATAATATTCACCTTTCACGGGATCACTTGGCAGCCAATTGCCGTCCAACAATACGGCTTCCCCATTTTTGCGCACTATCAGCGCCTCAAATTCAAAATTGTCGTCGTTGCGCGGCACAGGAATATCAGAAACATCCATGCCCTTCTCAACCCAGTCTCGAACGGCCTTTGGAATACCCAAGGACGAAGAGGAAACGCCGATGAGTGTGCCGTCGCATAAGCGAAACACCTTCGTTTTCTCACCGACGGATACTGAGTCAAAACCCAAGGCTCGGCCGTCGCCAGCCATGGTTCCGTTCCTGTAAGCTATTGTTGTCATTGGCACCCTTCTATCGCTGCATCAAACTTCAGGACCTTGCGCATGTCCCCTGTGTCAAGGTCACTGACCGACGGCCTATTTGCCTGATACACGATACAGGCTGCGCTCCTTGAGTTCGCGCACGGGTGGCCGTCATCTTGCCGCCTTCGCGCAATGCCTTGAACAGGCCGAGTCTGTCCCCCAGCGGGAATGACAACCACCTCCATGTCGTTGAAACGCAGGAAATCCGTCACTTTGCCTCGTCGGTAACGGGCGGAGCCGGAGCGGTCGTCACCGGGCAAGCGCGGTCGCAGTAGGTATCCTGGGCAGCCCGTCAGACATGGATGGCTTCGGTTGTGTCATGCGACTTCTTGTTGGTCGGTCACGTGTTTCCGGATAACCAGCATGCGCTGTGCCAAATGAGAAAACCATTTAAAGTCAATCCAGCAGATCTGACTGTATTCCGACATTGTCGGAAATTGGACATCGCCGAACGCGGGCGCTCGGGGCTTGTGATGATACTTGGGCGTGCTGCTTCGGAGGAGGGATGCGCCTCGTACCGGCCGCGAAGCCTTCCTGCATTTAAGGCGCCAGATCAATTGAACGCGATGCCGGGCAGCGTCGCAGCGGCTAAGCCAGCCACTCGCATTGCTCCCTGACAGGATGGTGCCGATCCTGCTGAGATCGCATGCTGGCGCGACGTTGCTTTGCGGCCACCGTCGCGCCTGCCCGTGAACTGTTCGCGCCTGTGCTCATGCTCGCCTTGACACCCTCGATGGGTCCATCCGGGATGGTCAACCATCCGGAACATAGCGGGCAGGCGGGCATCTTCACCAGCAGTCTCTGTGTCGCTCTCGTGGCGGCAAACAAGATCGAGGCTGGCGGGGTGATGATCAACGGTCCTCGAACCATCGATTTTGATCGCGGTGGCCGTTCAGTGCGTTCAAGCACGAGGCGCCGTTAGACGGCACCGCAGCATCATAGCGAAGTGCCATGCAGGACGACTCCCTGCAGCATCGTCTCGCGCAGCCAAACACTTGCCGGATCACTGTTGTGAACGGCCGGGCGTTTGACGGCCTGTGACGCGAAAAGGCAACGGAAGATCTAGCATTTATGGGGGAAATGTTTTTTCGGAGTGCTTGACCCGCAGGAAGGGCAGGGCATGACTGCCTATCGCCCGACCCGGCAAGGCCGCACTCATGACCGGCTGGGCTCGGTTAATCCTGCATGCCGCGCCCATGAGGTTACTTGTCCGGAGTGCGTCGAGCACAACGAGGAGATGTAGTTCACGATCTTTGAAAAGCGTGGTCAACCAT
>NZ_RZRT01000098.1:0-11722 GCF_003998295.1 Mesorhizobium sp. M7A.F.Ca.US.011.01.1.1 | reverse complement strand
ACCTATCGAGAGCTTCTTCGCAACACTCAAATCCGAGCTCTTCTACCCCAATACCTTCGAGAACGTTCAGAGCCTCAAGGCCAGCATCGAGGATTACATCCACTACTACAATCATGATCGCATCAAACTGAAACTGAAAGGGCTGAGCCCTGTGCAATACAGAACCCAGCCCTTAAATCTGCCGGCACCTTAAACTGTCCAACTTTAAGGGGTCAGTTCACCGAGGCGGGTTTTTTGTTTCTGCCCCTTCGTTACGATCAAGGCTCCGGTCAGGCAAGCTTCGTGACGATGACGGCCAGCGATGCCAATCTGCCTTCGCTCAGGCTGCGGATGTAGTTCCGGACTAGGAATTTTTTCTCAGAAAACGGTTGACGGGGTGAGTGCAGCTATGCTACATTTTTGTCCATGGTGCTGAGTTGCGCCAACGACCCGCCCCTGAGGCGGGTTTTTTGTTGCTGGGCTAGACATGTCGGCAGGACAGAGGGGGCGCCAAGGAATGCCATCCTTCGCCCGATGACTCATTTCGCAATCCGAGAGACACCCATGACCCGCTACGCCACCATCATCACCGATGCTGACGGCCAGGAAATCGTCAGCGCGATCGGCGAATTCGAAGGCATTGCGCCGCAGCCACGCCTGGGGCGTCTCGAGGAGGTCGCGCCCGGCGTAAAGATCGGCATGGTGCGGGACGAGGCTGGCGAGTTCGGGTTCTCGCAGGCCGGCATCGCCGGGCACCTTGTCGGTCTGGTCATGGCGCGTCTCAGGGCGCGGGCCGGTCTGGCAAGGCCTGCCCCGGCGGCGAAGCCTGCCGACGCGGCAAAGCCAAAGCGCGTCCAGGGAGCCAAGAAGCGCACCAGGAAGAAATCCGCTCGTTCAAAGAAACCGGCCAGCCGGGCCGGATCGATGCCGAAGGCCGGCATTTCCGCTGCCGATGCCAACGCCGTGGATGGGCACGTCCGTGACTGACAAGACCGCCGCCGGGCCAACGCGCCGCAAGCCGGCAAAGCGCAACCCCGCCGCCAAAGCGGCCGCGCAAAAGCCGCGCCGCAAGCGCGCCAAGAAAACACTGGGCGACGATTTCCTGGCCGCCGTGCGCGCCGATTTCCGCACACATGGCGCCGGCGTCATCGCCGAGGTGCGGGCCGACAAGCCGGACCAGTATCTGAAGATCGTGCTGTCGGTGCTGCCCAAGGATTTCGATGCCAAGATCAACCAAATGGACGGCCTGAGCGATGACGAGATCCGCAGCCGCATCCGCGCCCTCGAGGCGGTCGTCAGGCCGTTCCTCGAAGAGCCCGGTGATGTCCGTGAAGATGGAATATCTGGCGCTGCTGGCCGAACTGGACAGACGGCGCCGGACCAATCAATTGGCGGCCTATAAACCGTACCTGACGCTGCCGGCGGTTTCCTACGCCAGGATCGCCGGCCTGCCGATGCCCGATCCCGCCGACGACACCACCACGCTGGCGGCCGCCTTCCTGATCGGCGTCTGCGCCATGTGGATTTCGGACGTGCTGTTCGAGTTTGTGGTGCGGAGATTCAAGCCGGGGGTGGAGGAGTAGCTATTGGCACCGCGTCGTCTGTTGGCTACTGCCTGACGGAATTGCCGAGGCAGGCGATCTGGCGCGGCGCTGCTCTCATTTCCAGAAACGACCGCTGCCCGCTTCGGCTCACGCCGGGGCGGCTTTTTTGTATTTCCGATCGGCCATTGCTGAGCGGCATTCGATCTGACCGGTCTCGTCATCGCCCGTTGTCACAAGCAAGTTAATCATGTCGGTTATGCATAATGATTATTGTTAATTTTTGATTGATGCACCGAAACTAGATAAAGACTTGAGCGGATGAAGTGTTCATATATTGTTAAACAAGAGGTAGACCACAGAAGACGGAAGCCATCTCCATCATCAAACGGGAGTAGCTTTCATGAACAAGTTCACTGTTATTTTAGCCGCTGTTGCAGTTGCATCGTCCGTTGGAGCCGCCGAGGCAGGTTGTGGGTGCGGCGGTTCGGGCGGCTGGGGAGGCAATTCGGGCAGCCTGATCAATGTTTCGCCATCCATCGACCTTGGCAAGATCACCGCGCTGAACGACGTGCTCAGCGGCAACAACATCCTGAGCGGCAATGTCGTCTCAGGCATTCTGAACGGCAACAAGACCAACATCGTCGGTGGCGTTCTGAGCGGGCTCGGCGTCAACCTGCTGGGCGGCAACAGCTACAGGCTGGGCAAGCGCCACTAGTTCGGCGCTGCATTCCAATCATCGAAGACAACCCAAAATAGCCCGTTCCGGTTCGCCGGGCGGGCTATTTTCGCGTGTCGGGCCGATCAAGCGAGGATGTTGACCGCGCGTGCCGCGACCAGCGCGATGGTCAGCAGCGAGATCATGGCCTCGGCCATCATCAGCAGCTTGGCGCGCTGGGAGAGTGGCAAGGTATCGGTGGGCGAAAATGCGGTCGCATTGGTGAAGGCGAGGAAGAAATAATCGACGAAGCCGGGCAGCCAATCTCGAAGCTCACGGTCGTTCAACGTCATCTGCGCGAACAGGAAATCGGCCTGTGCGAGCTTGACGAGGCCGCAGGTCGGCGGACCGCCGCGGTCGGTGCTCCAGAACCACAAGGCAAACACGATGAGGTTGGTAACCCAGATGTTGAGTGCGTCGATCAGCAGCGTCGTACCGCTACTGCCGGCATGGCCCTCCAGCAAGGCACGCACCAGCAGGACCAGCGAACCGCAATTCATGATGCTGATGATGGCGGTCATGGTCAGGGCTGCTCTGCGGATCATGACCCGAAACTGGCCGATCGCATGCCACTCGTGGTCCTCGACCGCCCTTCGGGTGGCGGCCTGTGTCCAGGCGGTGGCCACCGACAAGGGCAGCAGCAGGGCCGCCTCCAGCGCTGGCGCCAGCCAGCGCGGCCCGAATGAGAGATTGTTGATGACCAGAAGCTGCAGGCAGATGATGACGAGAACGGCCGCACGGGCCATCCAGAAATCGAGCGCACGGTAATGAATGACGGCATGGTGGTGGCGCATTTTTCAAATCCTGGATGCTTTTTTGGGGACGGGAGCCGGTCAGGCGTAGGCGACACCTGCCGCGATCACGCCCAAGGCGCCATGCCCGGCATGTTCAGGGTGCTGCGGGATAGCGTGTTCCATTGTTGTCTTGCTGGCATATGATGACGGGAGAGGCGGCATGGTGGCGCGAAATTCTGCCTCAATCTTGGTTTTGCCATGGTCGGCCAAGTATACATTTTCGTAAGCTTCAAGTTCTGGGCTGTTCGTAAAACCGTCCGGTGTGATTTATCCACCGCATGACGCGAATCGACGAACCCATGAACGGTTGGCTGCCGGTCGGCAGTTCTGTTCCAGGCGACTGGCGGCAGTCGTCGATCTGGCCGGGGCTGACGCGCTATCCAGAAGCCGGTCTGGCGCTGTTATGCCTGACGCAGATCCTGTGCTGGACCGTGGTTCCGGCGCTTGTCGATGCCGCCCCGCCCGGCGATGTCGTCGAGAGCTTCATGTGGGGCCGCGAATGGGTGCTTTTGACCTACAAGCATCCGCAGCTCCCCGGCTGGCTGCTCGAGATCAGCCATCTTCTGACCGGATCGTTCCGCTGGCCGCAATATCTGCTCGCCCAGCTTGTCGTCTCGGCGACCTTCGTCTTCGTCTACCTGCTGGCCCGCGACATGCTCGGGAGAACCCGCGGGCTGGCCGCCGTGCTTTTGATGCCGTCATTGTATTTCTTCGGCTGGCCGACACCGCAGTTCAATCATGATTACGCGCAGATGCCCTTCTGGGCCGCAATCTGCTGGCTGCTGTGGCGTGCGGGCCGTGGCGGTGGGCCGGGCTGGTGGCTGGCGCTCGGACTGGTGTCGGGCGTCGGGCTCTATGCCAAGTTTTCCACCGGGTTGCTGTTGCTCTTCGGGGCGATCTGGCTGTTGTCGGACACACGGGCACGCAATCGGCTCGCCACGCCCTGGCCCTGGCTTGGGCTCGCGGTTTTCCTCGCCGTCGCCGCGCCGCTGGCCGTCCAGCTCTACCGCATCGATTTCCTGCCGCTGACCTATGTCGCCGGCCGCGATGAATGGGTGTTGGTCCACCGCGCCCGCCTTTACTATATCGGTGTCCAAATGGCGGGGCTCTGCGGCTTATTGCTGGTGCTGGCGATATCGGGGCTGTTGCGGCGTTCGCCCGCGCCGGAACAGCCCATCGAGCGCGGCGCGCTGGCCTATCTCGTGTGGATGGGGCTTGGTCCGGCGGTGCTTGTCATGGTGGCTTCGCTGTTCACCGGCGCCGGCGAGGCGTGGGGCGCGCCGATGTACAATCTGGTCGGCGTTGTGGCGCTCGCCTTGCTGGGTCATCGGCTCGGCGCCGTCGAACTGCGACGGCTGGCGATCTGCGCGTTCGCCTGCATCCTCGGCATGTCCGGTGCCTATGCGGGCATCCGCTGGACGAGTTGCAATTTGCGCGGGCGCATGGATGCCGTCTGCTGGCCAGCGCGGCAGATTTCGGACGAAGCCGAGGCGGTCTGGCACGCGGCGGTGCCCGGTCGGCTCGACATCGTCGGCGGCGATACCCGCATCGCGTTGCTGGCGGGCCTCAACGCCTATGACAAGCCGTCGATCTTCACCGACCTCGACATGCGGCTCGCCCCCTGGATCACCAGCCAGCGGCTGCGCGATCACGGCATGCTCCTGGTCTGGCCCGGGAGCGGCGTGCCACCTCGGCTGCTGGCGTGGCTGGGCAACATCCCGGTCAAGACCGTTCTTTTCGACTGGTCGCTCAGGGCACCACCGGTGGCGATCAGCTTTGCCGCCATTCCGCCTGGCATGAAGCTACCGGGTTTGATCGACAGCCTCGCCCAAACGAGCAACTGAAGTAGATCCACCGCGTCCGCTGGACGAAGCGGGTGACAATGCCCATTTATGGCGAGACCACTTGCTTTTACGCAATTCCAGACGGAAAACCGCTACACACTTTTCCTGGAATTGCTTTTGAGGAGACGTGACATGGCGACTTCGACCGAACGTGCAGTCCTTGCCGGCGGCTGTTTCTGGGGCATGCAGGATTTGATACGGCGCTATCCCGGCGTCATCTCCACCCGCGTCGGCTACAGCGGCGGCGACGTGCCTAACGCCACCTATCGCAACCATGGCAGCCACGCCGAAGCGATCGAGATCAATTTCGATCCGGCCATCATAAGCTATCGCACGCTGCTGGAACGCTTTTTCCAGATCCACGATCCGACGACCCGCAACCGCCAGGGCAACGATGTCGGGACGAGTTATCGCTCGGCGATCTATTACACCAGCGACGAACAGAAGCGCGTCGCCGAGGACACCATCGCCGATGTCGATGCCTCGGGCCTGTGGCCGGGCAAGGTCGTCACCGAAGTCGCACCCGTTGGTCCATTCTGGGAAGCCGAGCCCGAGCATCAGGACTATCTGGAGAAATATCCCAACGGATACACCTGCCACTTCGTCAGGCCAGGCTGGAAGCTGCCGGTTCGCGAGACGGCGGTTTCGTAGATTTGCAACTGCGATTTGCCCTGCATTGCTGCTCGACGGTGTCGTCGAGCAGATCATCGCATCCAAACCTCTTTCAGTCAGCGCGTCTTGTCGCGTCGGCCATTGAGCTTTCATAATGTCCGAGCGCCCTTCGAACACCTTCGTCAACGGCGAATGCGGATGCGGTAGGCAAACACGGTCAGGCGGTTGACAGCCTGCCGTATCGCGGTCCAATTGCGCAGGAAGAGTTGATTTCGGGAGACGGGCCGTGAAAAAAGTTTACGAAAAGCCAGTGTTTGTAAAACGCGAGCGTCTTTCGGTTGTCACTGCCTTGGCATCGCCTTCCACTCAGCCGACCTGACAAGCTCGCCCTGATCTGTCGGCCCGTTTGAGCCGCCGAAGATGAGGCCGATCGAATCGACCGATCACTCGGAGCCGATCACAGCCGTTTTTGTCCTCGATATCTCTAACTATACCGGGCCTCTGCTCGCCGGCTGGCTAGAGGCTGGAAATGCAATTGGCGCGATCATCGTGCCCGGGTTCCGGCGTCGTCCCACCGGTTTCAGCATTGGCAATTTCCGGCGAAGGCTTCAACGCAAGCTGCTGCTCAGGCGGTTTATCGGTAACACGCCTGTCAAGTTGATCGAATTTGGCCGCCCTTACGATTGGAATGCGCTTGGTCGGCAATTGTCTGACGTCCGCGCCGATGTGCTGGTCTGCTACACTTTGCCTGTCTTGATCCCTCAAGAGGTTCTTGGCCATTTTTCCAAAGGCGGGGTCAACCTCCACCCGGCGCTGCTCCCCGACTATCGAGGGCCCCATCCGATCCAGCGCTTGGCCGTGGACGGCCGGTATGCGGCTCATGGCGGCGTCACGCTCCACAAGATGTCCGCCGGTTTTGACGAGGGTGACATTCTCGGGCAGGTGCCGTTTTCCGAAGCTGACTGGACATCGAGAGAAGCCTTGGTCGACAGCACGGCAACCGCTATGCGGATTCTGGTGAGCGAGGCGGTGCCGGCCTACTGCCGGGGGCTGTTGTCAGGAATGCCGCAGCCGAAAGGCGACTTCGTCTGGGCGCGGCTTCAGCCCAGCCACCTGATAATCTCGCCGGCCATGTCGGTCGAGCATGTTGTACGGCTATGGCATGTGCTTGGCCTTCTGCCAGGCATCTATCTTGAAATCGGAACGCGCAAAGTCAGGCTGGGATTCCAGATCAGAAGGCTGGGGCCCTGCACAGGAAAGGCTCCGGTCAGGCGGTGGGGAACAGTGGAATTCGATCTCGCCAACGGTCGGGTCCTGTATTTTACCTACGGTAGAGTGCTCAAACGGCTGCTCAATTCAAAACACCTATTTTCGCGCCCGCCCGCCGGCAAACCCGCTCCAGAAATCCGGCTGTTCGGCAAAGCGAGTGCTGCGGACCAGAGAAACGGATGAAGTCGCTGGGCGATGCCCAGCGGCTTCATCCGTTTGCGACGTAAGTTACTTGCCACAATGATTATCGTTTACCGTTGGCGCCGTCGCGTTACCATCGGCGTCCGGCTGCGCGCCTTGCGGGTTGGTCGGGCAATTCTGATCCGCGTTCGAATTCATGTCCCCTACCGTGCCAGTCGTGCTGTTGGTCGTGCCCGGGTCGACAGTGTCCGGCTCGATCGTATTCGGTGAAGCCGGCGTGTTCGGCTCAACCGTCACCGACTTGCCGCTGCCGCTTCCATTTGCGTTGTTGCTGCCGGCGCTTTGCGCCATGGCTGACGTGGCCAGACCAATGGTGAGAACCGAAGCTGCGAGGATTTTCATGAACATGGTCTGTCTCCATTTCTGTGAAGTCGTCGCTTATTTTCTACGAAAGTGATCGCGTTGCGACTGTGGGGACAACCGGTCGCGGCGGCGAAGGTCCCGACAAAATTCCGCTCAGGGGCACCGTGACTGACGCAATGCTTTTGGCGCAGTGCTCTGAAAAAACGGCTTCCCCTTGAACTCGAATGATGCTTTAAGGCGCACATCCACAGGGGTGCTCCGTACGGTCGGGGCTGAGACGGGGGCGGCAAGCCCACAGACCCTAGAAGCTGATCTGGGTAATACCAGCGGAGCGAGGCGGGCGATGTTTTCAGGCGCACAGATTTCCCTATACCCCATGACCGACGATTTCGTCGGTGTCATTCTTGGCGCGCTCGGTGCGCTCGATCCCTGGCGCGACAAGCTCAGGATCGAGACCGACGACATCTCGACCTTGCTGGTCGGGCCGCCCGAAGTGCTGTTTCCCGCCATGCGCGACCTCTTCGTGGCGGCGGCACGCAGCGGCAAACATTGCGTGTTGTCGGCCACCATCTCGCGCGGGTGCCCTGGCGAGCCGGATGATCCGATCTGCCGCTCCGATGCACTTGGCGGGCCTGTCGGGCCACTCGGCCCGCGCAGGGATGCGGCCATCGCGGCGGTGCGCGGCGCGGCTTCGACTGGCCAGCCGGCGGCAGCGCAGTTCTCGCTCTATGTGATGGGCACCGACGACCATATGGACGAGATCTACGGCTGCATCGATTTTCTCAAGCAGTCGGGCGTTTATGAGCGCTCCAAGCATTTCTGCACGAAATTGCGCGGTGATGCCGGCGCGATCTTTTCGGCGCTGGACGAGGCCTTCTGCCGCTTTGGACCGGGTGCCGGCCACGTAACCCTCGACGTCACGGTCTCGGCCAACAGCCCGTCGGCTGTCTGAAGCTGCCGCCGCTTTTGCGCGGCCGTCAAAGGTTATCTGCCGTGGTCTCATCATCAGTCGCTTCGCGCCCGATCGCGAGCCTTCTTGTCAAGGCAGGACCGGCCATGATCTCGGTCGGGGTGCTCCTGCTGGCGTGGGAGCTTTATGCCACCTATTCCGGCATCAAGCCGACGATACTGCCGGCGCCGTCGCGCGTCTTCGAGCAAGCGCTGCTCAATCGCGAGGCGCTGGTCGACAACGCCGTTCCGACCGTCCGCGCCACGCTGCTTGGCTTTGCTTGTTCGCTCAGTGCCGCCTTTGCGCTGTCGATGCTGGTCGACTTCTTCCAGCCGCTGCGCCGCGCGCTGTTTCCCGTCTTCATCGTCAGCCAGACATTGCCGCTGGTGGCGATCGCGCCGCTGGTGGTGCTGTGGTTCGGCTTCGGACTGGCACCCAAGATCATGCTGGTGGCGCTTGTCACCTTCTTTCCGATGCTGGTGGCGTTGGTCGAGGGTTACGAGTCGACCGAGGCCGAGATCGGCCAGATGCTGCGCGCCATGGGGGCAGGGCGCTGGCGCGTCTTCGTGCTGGCGCGGCTGCCTTCGGCGCTGCCTTACTTCTTTGCTGGCCTGAGGATCTCCATCACCTATGCCGTGGTCGGCGCCATTTTCGCCGAATATGCGGGTGCTGCGAAGGGGCTAGGCATCTATATGCTCAATGCCAAGAACAATTTCCGCCCCGACCTGGTGCTGGCCGCCGTCGGCGTCAGCGCAGCGCTTACACTTGTCCTGTTCGGGTTGACGGTACTGCTGCAGCGGCTTGCCATGCCTTGGGATCACGCCGGCAAGGAAACCGCCGGCAAGGGGCCGTGGCGATGAGCCGGCTCGAATTGCGGCATGTGTGCAAGGCGTTCGGTGGGCTCGACGTGCTGGCCGATATTTCGCTGAGTGTCGGCGCTGGTGAATTCGTCTCGATCCTTGGGCCCTCGGGCGCCGGCAAGTCGACGCTGTTCCAGCTTCTGACCGGCGCCGAGCATGGCGAGGGCGAGATGTTGTTCGACGGCACGCCCCTCGATGACCACGGCAGGCATTTCGCCTTCATGCCGCAACGCGACGCGCTGATGCCGTGGCGGCGCGTCCTCGACAACACGACGCTCGGGCTCGAAGTGCAAGGCATGAGGAGACAGGCGGCGCGGGCGCGCGTTGCGCCGTTGTTTGCCGAATTCGGGCTTGCCGGCTTCGAGCGGCATTTTCCAGCGCAACTGTCCGGCGGTATGCGCCAGCGCGCGGCCTTGCTGCGCACGGTGGTGCAGCAACGCGACATGCTTTTGCTCGACGAGCCGTTCGGCGCGCTCGACGCGCTGACCCGCACGGCCGTGCAGCGCTGGCTGGAACAGATGTGGCGGCATCATCGCTGGACGGCGCTCCTGATCACCCATGACGTGCGCGAAGCCGTGTTCCTGTCCGACCGCATCTATGTGCTGTCGGCGCGCCCGGCCCGCATCGTGCGTGAAATCAAGGTGCCGCTGCCGCGCCCGCGCAGCCTTGGCGGCGATGCCGCGCGCCAGGCAAGTGCGCTCGAGGCCGAGATCCTTGACATCATCCTCAACCCCAATCCATCCAAGGGACACGAACATGACTGAATTGACGCGCCGGCAGGCCTTGTTGCTGACCCTTGCCACCGGCCTTCCGCTCGTTGCCGGATCGGGGCGAGCCCAAGCACAATCGGCACAAAAGGTCACCGTTGCCCTCGACTGGACGGTCAACACCAACCACATCGGACTGTTCGTCGCCCGCGACAAGGGCTTCTATCGCGAGGCCGGGCTCGAGGTCGACATCCTGCCTTACAGCGATACCGGTGCGGGCACGCTGGTTGCAAATCGCGTCGCCGATTTCGGCATCAACGGCACCATCAGCCTGTTCACCCAGAGAACCGCCGGAGCGGACCTGAAGGGCGTTTATGCGGTGGTGCAATCGGAAACCGGCCGCGTGGTCTTCAATGCGGCCCGCAGCGAGATAGTAAGCCCGAGAAACCTCGACGGCCTGACCTATGGCGGCTTCGGCAGCGCCTGGGAAAACGCCCTGATATCGACCATCATCCGCCATGATGGCGGCAAGGGCAATTTCGAGACGGTGACGCTCGGCACCTCAGCCTATGAGGCGCTGGCCAATGGTTCGGTCGATTTCACGCTCGAAGTCTCGACCTGGGAGGGTGTCGAAGCCGAGCTCAAGGGCGTCAAACAACGCAGCTTCGTCTATGCCGATTACGGCGTGTCTGACGAGCATACGACACTGATCTCTTCGAGCGAAGCCTATCTCCAGGCAAACCCCAAGCCTGCGGCAGCCTTTGTCCAGGCGACACGGCGCGGCTACCAGTTCGCGGTCGATCACCTCGAAGATGCGGCAGCCCTGCTGATCGCGGCCAACAAGGATGCGTTGACCAATCCGGCGCTGATCCTCGCCTCGCTGAAGGCGCTGATCGACGGCCATTATCTGCGCAGCCAAAGCGGCGCCATCGGGACGATGGATTCGGCCAAGATGGAAGCGATCGGCGGCTATCTCTTCGCGTCCGGCATTTTGCGTGATGCCGACGGCAAGCTGGTTGCTCAACGCCCGGATTTCGGAAGCTATTTCCGCAACGACTATCTGAGCTAGTCTGGCAAAATCAAATGAAATGGGTCGCCAGTCTTTCTGGGCGACCGCGTGGAGCAGGGTCGTCTGGAAGTGGCGCCCTGGCTCCCCGACAGCCAGTTTAATGCCGATCTGATCTTGGTGATTAACTGCCCGGCAATGGTTGCGTGCAATGCATTGCTCATATCAAAAAGCGAGGCGCTTTCGCACGTCAGTAACGGCAGGATTTTGTCCGCAGCCCGAAAGCGCGGAATCCTGGTGGATTTGCGCGAAGGTTTCTTTCGGATCTGCGCGCCGGCCTTCGCGGGCATGTTCGTCTACCGCGGCGTATATCACTTGATGCTCGACCCGACCCGTCTCAACGTGGCGCTGATGGCGACTTCCGAGATTCTGACTTTTACCTGGCTGCTTCTGTCGCGGCGGCCGCAGGTTCGCGACTGGAACCCGCTCACGGTGGTTGTCTCGGTGATCGCCAGTTTCGGTGTCGGCTTCATCGACCTCGAGCCAGGCGTGGCCATCGTTCCGGTCTATTTCGCGACGCCTCTGCAGGCCCTGGCGTTGGGGTTCGTGATCTGGGGAAAGATATCGCTGGGGCGTTCGTTCGCCATTCTGCCGGGCAATCGCGGCGTGATGACCGGCGGCGCCTACCGCCTGGTGCGGCATCCGATCTATGCCGGCTACCTTGCCGGCCATGTCCTGTTCCTGCTATCGGCCTTTTCCTTCTACAATCTGCCGTCTACGCCGTGATCACCTTCTTCCAGGTGCATCGCATCCTGCGCGAAGAGGCGCTGCTGGCCGCCACGCCGGAGTACCGGGACTATATAAAACGCGTCCACTACAGGCTGTTCTGCGGGATCGTCTGATAAGCGTGCCTGTGGACTGAATCGCTCGGCCTGCAAT
>NZ_RZRT01000097.1:0-12245 GCF_003998295.1 Mesorhizobium sp. M7A.F.Ca.US.011.01.1.1 | reverse complement strand
GGTTGACCGCCCGATCGGTTACTGATGCATGGTCCGGCACCACTTTCAACTGCCTGTCGACACCCAGCGTCCGCATCATGCGTGCCATCCAAAGCTGCCCTGGCGTCGACTGAAATCAGGTAATCGAGAAAGCTCATCTTGGACACTCCTGCCTTTTGAGACTCATAGCCATGCAGACAGCCGACGACATGATCTCGATAAACAGACGGAGCCGTTGCCATGCCAAGGCGGCGAAGGGGGTAGATTGAAGTTCCTGACCCACCGCCGCGCACTCGGCTGCTGGGACGTCGACCCATCAATACGACATGAAGCGGTTGATGCCGCTTTCCTCAATCAGCGAGCGCGTCACTCCGCCGAACGCCCATTCCCGCAGACGGCTGTGCCCATAGGCACCCGAGACGATCAGGTCCGCATGGATCGAGCGCGCAAATGTCAGCAACCGGTCGCCGTCAGCGTCGCCGGCGATCAGTTCGGTTCGTGCCATGATGCCGTGATGTTCGAGAAAAACCGCGACATCGGCAAGGCTGTCGCGGATGCTCTCGTCGTGGTCCGTATCGATTGTGGCAACGACGACTTCGTTGGCCTTGGCCAGAAGGGGCAACGCATCTGCTATCGCCCGCCGCGCTTCCCTGGTGTCCTTCCAGGCAACAAGAACGGTCTTTGCCATGACATGCTCGACATTGCTCGCGGCAACCAGGACTGGCCGGCCAATACCAAGTACCAGGCTGCCGACGTCCACTGCACGAAAGACATTTTCCCCCTTCTCGCTGCCGGTGACAATAAGATCGGCGGATCGAGCCGAAATGCTCAGGAAGCGGGTTGGACTGCAAACAGCTTGCCCCCACTCGCTAAAGATCGAAGCAGGAACCAGCCTCTCGAATTCGGCTCGCAGTTCGGCAAGCCGCTTTTCGATTTCCGTGCGCTGGATCTGCATGATCTCGCCTTCGTAGACCATACCGTCGCCAGTCGCGACCAATGGTGGGACATCTGCAGCCGCCAGACCGATGAGACGGGCGCCAAACCGTTCCGCAAGCCCGATCCCCAATTTCACCAGGGCCGCCGGAGGTGCATCCACGGCGAGATTCACGATGATTGACTTGTAGGACATGATGGATGCCTTTCGCTGGACCGGTGGAATACGATGATGAAATGCATCCATCGGCGCTCAACGCCTTGATGCGCGTCAAAGAACCCGCCAACAGCATCTGTGCGAAAAACGTCGGCCTCGATCCGTTTTGCCTGTACGGAGAGAAGTGATAGTTAGCCTTGTTGCAGGAGTATCGAAACTAGGAATCCCAGGTGAGCCAAGACGAAGCGCTTATTTTGTCGGTCGGCTCGACAACGCTTAAATCGGTCTTGTCGCAAATGTTCGAACAAGCCCGAGCTTCATGGCTCTCATGTGTGAGCCAAATCATGTCTTCGAACTGACCAATACTGCCTACCAACGGCTGATCGGCCACAGGCAAGTGATTGGAAAGTCCGTGCGGGAGGCCCTTCCCGAGCTCGAAGGCCAAGGCTTCTACGAACTACTGGACCAAGTGTATGAAACGGGTGAGCCGTACAGGGGACGGGCGGTGAAAGTCGCGCTTCGCAAGGATGACGAACCTGCCGAAGAGCGCATTCTCGATTTCGTCTATCAGCCCATCAAGGCCGACGATGGCCGCATTACGGCTATCTTCGTCGAAGGCACCGATGTTAGCGAGCTTTCCTTCGCAAACGCAGCTCTTCTTTTGCGCGAGGATCATTTGCGTTCGATTCTGGCGACAGTGCCGGACGCGATGGTGGTCATCGACGAGCAGGGTGGGATTCAATCCTTCAGCACCGCTGCCGAAACGCTGTTCGGCTACCAGTCAGGCGAAGTCATCGGTCAAAACGTGAAAATGCTGATGCCCTCGCCCTACCGCGACGAGCATGACGCCTATCTGCTTCGCTACCAGACGACGGGAGCGCGCCGGATCATCGGGCTCGGCCGCACCGTGACCGGGGCACGCAAGAATGGCACGACTTTCCCGATGGAGCTTTCCGTTGGCGAGATGTATCCGGGGACCGGACGTTTCTTTACCGGCTTCTGCCGCGACTTGACCGAACGCCACCGGCAGAAGCAAGAATCCAGGAGCAGCAGCAGGAGCTGCTGCACAGCGGTTCACCGCACTCGGCGAGATGGCCTCGACGCTTGCTCATGAGATCAACCAGCCGCTCACCGCCATCACGAACTACCTCAAAGGCAGTCGCCGGCTGCTTGAGAAGAGCCGGGACGAGAATGCGTCGCGAAATCCTGCATGGCCTCTTGAAACGCCTGAACTGGATCGAGCTTCGTTCGGCGCTGATCCTGGCAGTGATGACCGCGATCGTCCTGCCCCTGCTGCCAAACCGGACACTGGACCGGTGGGGTGGCTTCAACCCGTGGGAGGTCTGGTTCCTCACGGTGCTGATGGCGTCGATATCGTTCGCTGGCTATGTCGCCGTCCGCGTTCTTGGAACCACGCGCGGCCTGCTCGTCAGCTCGCTCGTCGGCGCCATCGTCTCTTCAACCGCCGTAACCGTGGCGCTGGCCCGCAATGCCGCGTCGGCAACCAATCCATCGCCGCTTGCAGGCGCAGCTTCGCTGGCGGCGGTGGTTTCGTTGCTACGCGTCTGCGCCGTGGTTCTGATCATCGAGCCGAGCGGTTCGTTTCGGTCGGCATTCCGGCAATCGCCGCAGCACTCTCCTTCGCTGTTTTCGGCGCATTGCTGATGGCCCGGGATAGCGGAGACCGCGAGGGCGGCGCGATCGCGCGCAATCCATTCGAACTAGGCCCGTGCTGCTCTTCGCCGTGCTCTTTGCGATTGTCGCGACCTCGAGCGCCGCGTTGGCTGCTCAATTCGGCGGACGCGGCTTGCTGGCGAGCTCGGCGCTCGCAGGCACATTCGATGTCGATGTCTCAGTGCTCAGTGCTTTGCGCCTGGTCAAGCATTCGGTCCCTGTCGAGACAGTGGGCCAGGCGGTGCTCGCGGCGCTGGCAGCAAACGCGGTCGGCCGCCTGTCGCTGGCAGTATTTGCCGGCCCGATCAGGTTCTGGTTGCCGCTGGCCGGCGCAACCCTGATCGCCGCGACCGCCGGTGCTTGCGCGATGCTGCTGCCGAGCCTCTGAGACAAGCCAGACCCTCATGCGTTCTTTGATGCCAATCGAAGGCCAAGTCCTGCCGGCGCTCTATGACACTCCATCAAAGGAGTTCGCCATGGCAGATCTGATGGATCTTACCCCGAAATTACGCAATGTCCGGCTGTTGCTTGCTCGCGAGAAAGACCGCCCGGCAGGTGCCCGCAAAGAGGGCTATGACGTGCTCCCCCCATTGACCGGCGACGGCCGAATCGACGCAGACAAGTGGAAACCGAACAGGGCGTAACCGGGCGTGCGCCTTCGCGATCAACGCTCCAGTGCCACCTTGGGCGGGCATCTAGGTATTTTTCCGTAGGGACATAACCGAATTTCGCGCCTCGCGGATTTGCGCGATTGCTGTGCCACGGACCAACCGGGAAAACAGCCATGCACGTCTACACGACCTCCAGGATCTCAGTATCGTCGCAGTCCGCTCAGTCGAGCCTGCCAGAGGCTCTCGACGCCGCATCCCTGCAACCGATCAGCTTCTTTCCCGCCGGCGCGGAAATCTACGCCCAGGGCGAGAAGGCAGGAAGCTTCTACCAGGTCGAATTCGGCGCCGTTCGCGTCTATCGCCTGCTTGCCGACGGCCGGCGGCAGATAAGCGCTTTCCATCTGGCCGGCGAGACCTTCGGTTTCGAAGCCGACACCACCCATCATTTCTTCGCCGAAGCGATTAACGCCACGGCTGTCCGCGTCTTTCGGTTCGTTGCCGGCGCGGACCTCTCTAATCGGTTGCTGCCATTGGCGCTCAAGGGGCTGACAAGGGCGCAGGAACACCTGCTGGTTCTCGGCCGCCAGAACGCCATCGAACGCGTCGCCGCTTTCCTGGTGGACATGGCGGAACGGCAGGGCGGATTGCGGCAGGTCGAACTTCCGATGTCGCGCATGGACATCGGCGATTATCTCGGCCTCACCATCGAGACGGTATCGCGGATCTTCACCCGGCTGAAGGACAAGGGTGTCATCCGCCTGCTCGGCCTGCGCAGCATCGAAATCGTCAGGCACGATGCGCTTCATGCGATGAGCGAATGAGCTGCGCTTCGACTGCTGGATGGTTCTAGCACTTCAGACCAATTGACAGCGGGGCACCAAGAGCAAGATAGCAGCGCGGAGGACATCTTGCCGCTGGAAGACTGAGGAAACAGCGGGCAAGTCTATCGGCGTTCAGGCTTCGGGAGGAAGGCATGGACCGGCACATGGCCATATTGCATGCCGACCGTATTCAAGCATCGATCGCATCGGATGCCGCTGCAAAATCGGCGCTGGTCGCTTCGTGGCGGCGCTCGGCCTCGTTGCACAGGCTTGATCCTGCAGGCCAGAAATCACCCCGGCGGTTGACGGATATCGAATTGAGCGTCGCCCGGCAGAAGGTCGAGCCTCTGCTCGCTGCCGCCCAGTCCAGTCTCGACAGGCTCTATCTTGCCGTCGGCGGTGTCGGCTGCTGCGTGTTGCTGGCTGATCGCGATGGTGTCCCGGTCGATCGCCGTGGCGCACCGGTCGACGACGAGACCTTTCATTCCTGGGGCCTGTGGACCGGCTCGGTGTGGAGTGAACACAGCGAGGGCACCAACGGCATCGGAACGTGCCTGGTTGAGCAGCGCGCACTCACCATCCACCGTGATCAGCATTTCTTCACCCGCAACACGCTGCTCAGTTGCACCACGGCACCAGTCTACGATCATTTGGGCAACCTTGTCGCCGCGCTCGACGTGTCGTCCTGCCGGGCCGACCTGACGGAGAGCTTCGTCAATCTCATCGCAATGGCCGTCAATGAAGCCGCCCGCCGTATCGAGGCCGACAATTTCCGCATGGCGTTTCCGAAGGCGCGCATCCTGCTAGCGCCGGTCGCCGACAGGAGCACGGGCGCGCTGGTGGCGGTCGATGCCGACGATCTCGTGGTCGGGGCGACCCGCGCCGCGCGGCTGGCGCTTGGCATCACGCCGGATTGCCTGACGAAGCCATTGCCCGCCACAGACTTCCTGGGCGACGCGCCGGCAGCATCGAAAGACTTGACGGAAGCCGAGCGTTCCGCCATCCAGCGCGCGCTTGCCCGGTCAGAAGGCAACGTTTCCGCAGCCGCGCAAAACCTCGGCATCTCTCGCGCCACGCTGCATCGCAAGCTCGCCCGGCTCGGCATTCGCCGCCCACATTGATGTTCGTGTCCCGACCTGTCGCAGTTTTGCGACAGGTCGGTCTGGTCCGGCGCCCGGACGGGGCTGACATTGCGGCATCCATCCTGCAACGCTTTCGACCGGAACGTCCGCATCCCGCGGCGTCGCTTTCGGGAGGAAGACATGAACAAGGTAGAATTTTCGCGCGCGGTCAAGGTCCCCTTTGCCAAGCGCTATGGCAACTTCATCGGCGGCAAATGGGCCGAGCCTCGCGCCGGCCGGTACTTTGACAATCATTCGCCGGTGAACGGCCAGCTGTTGTGCGAGGTCGCTCGTTCCGGCGCGGCCGATGTCGAAGCCGCGCTCGATGCCGCGCATGCCGCCAAGGACGCCTGGGGCCGCACCAGCGTTGCCGAACGTGCGCTGATCCTCAACCGCATCGCCGACCGCATGGAGGACAATCTGGACCTCCTCGCCCTCGCCGAGACTTGGGACAATGGCAAGCCGATCCGCGAAACGACCGCCGCCGACGTGCCGCTCGCCGTCGATCATTTCCGCTATTTCGCCGGCGCACTGCGCAGCCAGGAGGGCAGCCTCTCCCAGATCGACGACGACACCGTTGCCTATCACTTTCACGAGCCTCTTGGCGTGGTTGGCCAGATCATTCCCTGGAACTTCCCGCTGCTGATGGCGTGCTGGAAGCTGGCGCCCGCGATTGCCGCCGGCAACTGCGTCGTGCTGAAGCCGGCCGAGCAGACGCCGGCCTCGATCCTGCTCTGGGCCGATCTGATCGGCGATCTTCTGCCGCCAGGGGTCTTGAACATCGTCAACGGCTTCGGCCTTGAAGCCGGCAAGCCGCTGGCCTCCTCGCCGCGCATCGCCAAGATTGCCTTCACCGGTGAGACGAGCACCGGCCGGCTGATCATGCAATATGCCGGCCAGAACCTCATTCCGGTAACCCTCGAACTGGGCGGCAAGTCCCCCAACATCTTCTTCCGGGATGTGCTCGCGGAAGACGACGACTTCTTCGACAAGGCAGTCGAGGGCTTCGTCATGTTCGCGTTCAACCAGGGTGAAGTCTGCACCTGCCCGAGCCGTGCTCTGATCCACGAGTCGATCTACGACCGCTTCATGGAGACGGCGCTGAAGCGCGTGCAGGCGATCGTGCAGGGCGATCCGCTCGATCCGGCCACCATGCTCGGCGCGCAGGCGTCCTCGGAGCAGCTCGAAAAGATCTTGAGCTACTTCGACATCGGCCGTCAGGAAGGCGCCCAGGTGCTGACCGGCGGCGGGCGCGCCGAACTTCCGGGTGACCTTGCTGGCGGCTATTACGTCCAGCCGACCGTGTTCAAGGGTCACAACAAGATGCGCGTTTTCCAGGAGGAAATCTTTGGACCGGTGGTCTCGGTCACCACCTTCAAGGATGACGAAGAGGCGCTGTCGATCGCCAACGACACCCTCTACGGCCTCGGCGCCGGTATCTGGAGCCGTGATGCAAATCGCTGCTACCGCTTCGGTCGCGCCATCCAGGCGGGCCGCGTCTGGACCAACTGCTACCACGCCTATCCCGCGCACGCCGCGTTCGGCGGTTACAAGCAGTCCGGCATTGGCCGCGAGACCCACAAGATGATGCTCGACCACTATCAGCAGACCAAGAATATGCTGGTCAGCTACAGCCCGAAGAAACTCGGCTTCTTCTGATCGCTCCCGCGGCTCTGCCACAATGATCATTTCTAACTGGGCGATGACGCCGATGAGCGACGTAGCCGCGACCTTAGGGATCGAATCTTGAAATTTAGAGCTTCGGTCATCGCAAAGACCTCGGCTTCGCAAGCTATGAGATGCTCAGAGTCTAGACCCGTAGTAGGCACTGATAGTTGCGATGGCATCGGCTCGCCTGCGGTCAATACCTGAATTCCGGTATTGGCGATCATTCGCGCCTCCATCCGCTGCTGAATTCGACACAACAGCAATGAGGTATATCGAGCTCGTTGCCACTCGCTCCATAGCCTCAAAGCGGTTCTGTGGTTTGGGGGCCCGGTCTTTCGAGCTCATCGCGTTGCCGGCCGATGAAGAAGGGCAAAGTCGTGGTATTGTCGGAATCAACCATGATCCGAGCTCCAAACAGCTTGGGTTGTGGTCAGGCCGAGCGACGTGTTCGTGCACGTTGTTCGGCCGCAAAGCGCAAACCACAATTTACGTACATACCGCGCATTACGGACATCGTCATTGTCAAACACGCCCGATGCTATTGATAACAAAACTGAGCGCTTCGAACTGCGGCTCACGGGTGACTTGCTTGCCCGCGTTGACGATTGGCGCCGAAATCAGCCCGACCTTCCCACCAGATCGGAGGCTTTCCGCCGACTTGTCGAGGCTGGTCTAAGTTCTAAGACAACCGACAAGCCAGAAACAGGCGGCACATGACTCAAGACAAATTGGCAGAGCGCTCCGGCCTGATCGACCGCTATATAGGCGCCATTGAACGCGCTGATGTTCCGGCAAGTGGTCTTGGGCGCATCGCCGACGCGGTAGTCTAGGATAGGGAGCCGGAAGCACTCATTCGCAAAGCGAACGGCAGTCATTCAGAATTGGTCCGCGCGTACCGGCTGGCGAGCGCGCCGTAAACAGCGCCGTAGCGAGCGAGCGGCGGGTCTGCGCCTCCCTCCGGCCGCAAGGTTTGCGACTTCCCGAAAGCAGACCTTCGTCCCTAATGCCCTTTACCAATTCGGATCACGACGCTGAAGATCAGATGGGTTCGCGAGAGGTGGTCGACGCGCAGTAGCAATGGTCTCGTAAGGCGTCACGTACGCCATCTCGAAGGCTCCGCCCAGATCCTTGGTCATTGCAAGCAGTGCGGTGCCGATACCGAGTTTGGGAAGCAGTCTTGAATGGGTGACTAGGTGGGTGGCGATATCGACCATGGCGTCCTCCTGTAGCCACGAGCATCGCCTAGGTTTACGCACAGGTCCTTGGCGCGAACCTGAAAAATCCTGAACAACACTGAAGTTCGCTTTCGCCGTCGCTTCA
The DNA here is from genome assembly GCF_003998295.1 of Mesorhizobium sp. M7A.F.Ca.US.011.01.1.1. NCBI lineage: Bacteria > Pseudomonadati > Pseudomonadota > Alphaproteobacteria > Hyphomicrobiales > Phyllobacteriaceae > Mesorhizobium > Mesorhizobium sp. M7A.F.Ca.US.011.01.1.1. The sequence continues at coordinate 3,961 of NZ_RZRT01000097.1, read as the reverse complement.
GCTAAGCTGCTGTCCTTGGACGGGGCACCTTTCCAATGGATATCCACTTCGGACATTACCGGCTGAAACGCGCGAAACGGCAATTGCTCGGCCCGGACGGACCGATAGAGCTTCCAGCGCGTTGCTTCGATATCCTCGGCACTTTGCTGAACAAGGCTGAATCCGTGGTCGGGAAGACCGAGCTCTTCGACAGCGTCTGGCCGGACATGGTGGTAGGGGACAATACCCTGCAGGTACAAGTGTCTGCGCTGCGCAAGGCGCTTGACCCCGGCATGATAGTGACCGTTCATGGCCGGGGCTACAAATATGCCGGGCCGCGACCTGTGGAGGTTGATCCCGATGACTTCGATGGATCCGAGCTGCATGGGAGCCTGACCACCGCCATTCGGCCTGCCGACCGCAAGACCACAATTGCCGTACTCTCGTTCAGCAACATGAGTGGTGATCCGGATCAGGAATATTTCAGTGACGGGATCACCGAGGATCTAATCACGGAATTGTCGCGATACCGTCCCCTTGCCGTCGTCTCGCGCCACTCCTCTGCCTGCTTCAAGGGGACAACGGTCGACATCAAGGAGATCGGGAGCAGGCTCGGAGCGCACTACGTCGTTGAGGGCAGCGTGCGCAAGATAGGCGCAAGCGTCAGGGTAACTGCCCAGCTTATCGAAACCGTGACCGCCAGGCACGTCTGGGCAGAACGATATGACAGGATGGCTCGGGATTTGTTTGCCGTGCACGACGAGTTGGTCCGAAGGCTTGTCAGCGCCATAGTCGGTCAAGTGGAGCAACACACGGAAACCCGGGCGAAGACAAAACGAAGTGAAAGCCTTGATGCATATGATCTCTGGTTGCGCGCGATGCATGGGTCCGATGTCTGGACACTCAATGGCAACGCTGCCTGCGAGCGGTTGCTCGAAGAGGCGATAAACAAGGATCCGATGTTCGCGCGAGCGCATGCAAGCCTGGCCTTTTGCCACATACGCACCTCTCAGATGTCACCGGGTTCTCCAAACATCCGCAAGATCGAGGAGGCAGCGCTTCGAAGCGCGGAACAGGCTGTCCGGCTCGATGCAGCGGAGGCGCGAGCACACCATGCGCTGGGATGGAGTCACCTCTATCTTGGTGAGTTCGAACGCGCCCGGTCGAGGTTCGCCATATCAGCTTCGCTCAATCCGAACGATGCAAGCCTCTGTATCGATCGTGCGCTCGCACTGGCGTTTCTCGGCGAGCAAAATGCGGCTGATGAAGCAGCCGAGATCGCTGCGATTCTGCATCCTCTCGGCGGCGATTGGTTCTCCGCCGTGCGAGCAATTGTTCACGTCACTGCCAGGCGTTACGACGCCGCTGAAGAGTACTTCGCATTGGCGCCGAGAACCTGGCCTGACATCCTGGCATTTCATGCCGCGAACCTGACCTACCTCGGCGATCGGCAACGGGCTTCGGAACTCATGCGACAGGCTCTCGAGAGATTTGGCCTGCTGTGGTGCGAATCCTCGCCAGCTGTGCAATATGAAGATTTCATCGGCTGGTTCTTCCACGTCAACATGTTCCGGCGTCGGGAAGATCGAGAGCATGTCGACGCAGGCCTGCCGAAGGCGGATCTAATCGCAGCCGGCAGGCACGATGCGCAAGGTTAGCTACAAAGCAGCCGCCCGCCCACAGTCCCATGCCGGGCGATCGCCGCAAGCAGACGCCGGTTGCGGCGAGTCCGTAGGTCGACGCGCAAGCAGTTCGTATTCGTGCTGACGTTCGCTTGTCATACTGGCGTCCCCCGGATGAAAAAGCAGGCCCTTGGCGCAATCTGAAGCCGAGCGGCTCATCGCTACTTTAGAGGCATCTAATATAAATATCTGAAAGGGTGCCGTCTAGGCGCATCCTCATTGGACTTCCCAGAAGTCCTTCAGCGAGGCGTGACGTAGCTTCTCCTCGCCTTTAAGGAACTTGACCCGCCCACCAAACCCGGCTTGAGCCATTCGGGCCTGCTCTTTGGCTAACCTTTCGGCGGCGGTGCGCCGGCCTTGCCCTGAACGCGGTCCCATAGCGCCCGCTTGTCGGCAATGAAGGTGGCAGGTTCAAAAATCAGCCGTTCAGCAGATCAGCGGTCTATCCGCTCGCATTCATCAAGTAGGCCACCAAGCTCCAGGCAGAGATCGACGCGGCCGAGGCTGTTGGCCTTGTCGTCAATCCCCATGCGTCGGTTGTAAGCCGACACCGTGTCCTTCAATTGGGACACCCGACCGGCCTCGTGACCGCTGGAATAGGCGAAACCCGCGATGCAAAGACTTGCGGTGATTGCAAGAGCGGCAGTCTTGGCGTTCATTGGCATTCTCGCCTTCGAATCGACTTGGGGAGCGATCAATGGAAGACAGTTTGACTGAAATAGCGGCGCGGCTCCAGATGCTCTGGAAGGTTTGGGCTCCCGCAATCGGCCTCGGCGTTGCCGCCGCCATCGGGATGATTTGGACCGTTTATCTGCCGATAGTTGGGCTTCGCCATCTGCTCGGGTACAACTAGACCTATCCTCTATGGCACAAAATCTCAGCCTAACCGATGGCTTCACCTGGCCCGCCATCCACCACAACGTCGCGCCATGCTGTCTGCGTGGTGAGCCCGTCCACCGCTGCAACGACCGTTGGGTGATCGAGCACAAGCGTGCTCTTGCACGGACCGGACGTTAACACCAACTGCGGCCCAGCTAATTTCGCTTGCGGCGAGTTCAAGACCCACACGCAGGACTTGCCGAGGATCAGGAAGGCGAAGCGTCAGCAGGCCCGGCACGAAGGCGCAAAAAAGCGGCGCGAGGACCCCGGCCGGCGTGTCGTTCGATTGGAAGGCTCGGCGGTACATCCAAATCTGAAACTCGCGGGGGCCTGGCATGCGAATAGCAGGGACGTTGCGCTTCTATTAGCTTGAGCGCATATTTCGTCGGCCTGTGAGCCTATCCGTAAGCTGGTTAGGCGGCGACTTTGGAGGTGAACCATGCCCATGTATCTCTCCCGATTCAGCTATACGCCCGAGACATGGGCGCGCTTGATCCAAAATCCCGAGGATCGACGCGAGGCGGCCCGGTCTTACATCGAGTCAGTGGGCGGAAAGCTGCATGGGTTCTGGTATGCCTTCGGAGGGCGCGATGGCTGGAACCTGTGGGAGGCGCCAGATAACGTTTCGATGGCATCCGTCGCGCTTGCCATCGGTGCGGGGGGAGCGCTCAGCTCGTACGAGACCACCGTCCTCCTAAGCGTCGAAGAGACGATGGAAGCCCTTGGGAAGGCGAAGTCCATCCGGTATCGCCCGCCGGCATCGTAGAGGGCGTCCCAGAGTCTAGCCAGCGCGCGTTCCGCAACCCCCGCCGTTGTCAACCTCCTTCGCCAGAACCAAAGCCATTAGCTTTGTCCTTGGCGATCGGCCTCTCACGCCTTCTTCGCAAACGCCCAGACCATCAGTGGGTATTCCTCGTCGTTGCTGAGATCGCGCCACAGGCCGTAGGCGCGAACGGGGCCGCCGATATGGGCCTTGGCGCAGGCCTTGTTGCCCCAGCCGTGGACTTTGACGTTGGCTTCCGCGAAGCCGCCCTCAACCATCAGCTGTTTGAGGCCTGCGGGCGTCCATCGGTTGTAGTCGTGCGGCCTAGCGTGCACCCGGAACAAGAAGGGCGTTGCCACCATCGCCCAACCGCCGGGCCTCGTCATGGCGTGGATGTTATCCACCGCCGCCTGCGGCCGGCGCACATGTTCCAGCACCTGGTCGGCGATGACGATCGAATATTGCTCGTCTGTGCGGTCCCTGCAGATGTCGAAGCCGGGGAAATCGACCGAGCGGTAGTTGGGGCACATCGCCCGCCAATATCGGTTCCAGCCGGGCGAGATCTCGATCACGTCGGCGGCCTTGCGGTTGCCGGCTTCGAGAAAAAGCGTGAATGCCTCGATCTGGCGGATGCGCAGCCAGTTGCGGGAATCATAAC
>NZ_RZRT01000096.1:0-13256 GCF_003998295.1 Mesorhizobium sp. M7A.F.Ca.US.011.01.1.1 | reverse complement strand
TTCGCGAAGATCCATCGAATAAGGCTTGCCCATCCATGCTGACCTCCTTGCCCAGCATGAAGGTTGAATCAGATTTGCACGCCTAAGGGAATCCCAAGCCGATTCAGTCTCATTTCATCCCGCTCTAGTTCAGAAGAATATTGCTGGATTTGCATCCAGTCGTCGGAAGAGTGCAGAAATTTTGGTCAAGAATTGGTAGCATGAAGATCGTTGTTTTGTCTGACCTGCATGCATTTTGCTCAGATGCCCGTAAAGCCTCTGACGGCAAGGCCTCGTTGCCTCCCTCGCTTATTGATTTCTCAGCCTCCACAAGAAAACCGAACATCGATCCGTTGGTTGGCTTTATCAAGTTGTTCGAAAGAGGAGAGATCGAACATCCAGATCTCCTGATTGTCGGCGGAGATTTAGGTGATAAGGCGGATGCTCACGCTATACAGTCGACCTGGAGAGAGCTTTCCTCGCTCACTGACAAAAACCCTGCAACCAAACTTATCGCGACCTGCGGCAATCACGACCTGGATACCCGTCACAAGCAAAACAAGTTTGACCCTCGTGGCTTTCTTAGGACCTTGGAGCCAGGTTTCCCCTTTCCGAATACTGTCGAGCACAAGATCAATCTTCTAGAGTATTGGGCGAACCATTTTTCGGTTCTGGAAAGTGATCAGTACCGTGTTTTAAATATAAATTCCTGCGCATTCCACGGCTTTGGAACTGATGCTGAGCCTGAATTGGAACATGGAAGGATCAGCGATATAACACTCGACGGAATCGAGGAGTGCATAAAGACAACAGTCCAGGCAGCACCGCACAAGCAAAACATTTGCCTATTTCATCACCACATTCGTCCGGTATCAACAGATAGTTTCGATGACAAAAGCACGATGAAGGGATCAGAGCGCCTTGCTAGTATGTTAAGTAAACCTCAACTCGGAGAGTGGTTCATCATTCACGGGCATCGGCATCGCTCCAATTTGTTTTGCGCTGGAGGAAACTCGGCTCCTATTGTACTCTCTTGTGCCAGTTTCGCGGCGACAAGAATCGGTGATGAGCATAATCCGTCGCCGAACCAATTTTATGATATCGAGTTGGAAGAAGTAGGCGTCGGACAGGTTGCTCGCGTGGCTGGCTCAATCCGTGCGTGGAATTGGACACCGAGCATTGGCTGGCAATCGAAGACCAGCATACCAGGCGGACTCCCAGTCGTGTCAGGCTTTGGATACCGAGGGTATATCCCGGATCTCGCCAAGAGCATTGGAGCGGTGATTAAATCTTCGGGAAAAGTCGTCTGGGGCGACTTGGTGAATGGATTTCCTGATTTGCGGCGACTTATGCCTTCCGACAATGAGTTCCTTATCAAGTCGCTTGAAATGATTGGCGTCGTAGCAACCGAGGGTGATGGGCAAATCAGAGAACTGGCGCAAAAAAATGCATGAGAACCCCTTTTTTGACACGTTCAACGCCAAACATAAAACAGATGCGGAGATCGCCGGGACTTTTGTATCTCCGCCGAATGCGCTTGAACGCCTAATTGGAAAGGGACATACCGTATTATCCGGTCCTCGCGGGTCCGGAAAAACAACGCTGCTGAAAATGTTGACCTTGCCGGCTCTAAATAAATGGAGAGGGGAGGAAGCCAACGAATTGAAGCGGAAAATCGATTTTGTTTCCGTATTTATAGCAGCCGATAGAAGTTGGCACGGGCAGCTTACCGGACTTTCCAAAGAAATACCCGATGTGAGCGCAGCAGAACTACTGGGAATGAGTGCTTTCACGACGCACATCTTTAAGGCAATCACTGCAACGTTCATCGATTGGGAGAACCTGCCGAATTCTGATGGGCTATTTTATTCTGAGCTTGTTGTAACGCTTAATCCTCAAAAGGAGCGAGGGATTTGCGAGCAGCTTGCGGATCTTTGGCTGCTGAAGCCTCGTGCTTTCACATTTGCGGAAATTAGAGCCGCGTTGTCACAGAGATTGGCACTCATTGGCATTCTAAGAAATCAGCTAAAGTTTGGTAGTCAGCCATTAGCCCGCGAGGAGAATAGATTTCTCTATGTCGATTATCGGGAGGGGATGCGCGGCGCCGCAGCCATTCACAATCATATATCCGGCTTGGATAGCCGACGCTGGAGCTTCCTATTTGACGAAATGGAAGTGGCCCCGTCCTTTGTTCAAGAATCACTGTTTTCCGATCTAAGAGGCGAGATTGATAGACTTAAAATCAATTACAAGTTGGCCTTGGCGCCGTTTAATAAGAATTTCCGAGCGTCTTTTGACGATCAAGGTGCATCGCATACCCATGACTACAGTCACATCGATTTAAGCTTTGCTCGAAAAGAAAGCGGATATGACTTCTCTCGACGTTTATGCAATCTGATGATCGCACAAACCGGTATTGCCGCCGATGTCGAGAATCTGCTTGGCTCGTCATATTTCGCATTCGAGGACGACGATGCGAGCGACCAAGATGCGTTTGGGAAGAAATATGGCAGTGCGAAGCCGTTAGGGAGGGTCTTCCAGTCATTAAGCGAAAAGGATTCAAGCTTTCAGAACTATCTTCAAGTCCGCGGAATTGATCTGTCGAATGTTGAGGATCTCGACGAAAAATCGGCAGCAAAAACACTTCGAAAAGTCAGAAATATCGTCGTTCTGAGGGAATATTTCTCGCGCCCTTCAAAATCAGGCCTGAAGATTGAGCAGCTAAATAGCCGCTCCAGAAAGAGTTACATACTATATTCCGGAAATCCCTCAATGCTGGCATTAACCGAGGGAAATCCACGGAATCTAATCAATATTTTCGCCCCTCTTATTGCAGAGTACAAGCAATTGGAGGGCACAAGAAAGGTATCTGAGGCGCGGCAGGCGGATGAGATACAAAAGGCCATCCGGGTTATTCGTTCGTTATTAAAGACTGTTCCACACCGCAGCCGTCGGCATCAAGGAAGAGGGCTTCTGCCTTTCCTAGATAGCATAGGCACCGCACTTCATAGAGGATTAATGTCGGCCAAGTTCAGCGATCAGCCTCCGCTGTCTTTTCGTGTCGATCATGGGGTAAATCCCGACGACCTATCTGCGATTGGTAAGGCACTGAATATTGGAGCGCTCGTCTACATACCAGATCAGGACTCGGAAGATATACTTTCAAGCGTCGTAGGCAATCGGTTTCGCTTGAACTATCTTCTTGCAGCGCATTACAAACTTCCTCTATCGCTAGATAGAGAAATCAATCTTTCCACTCTTCTGAGCCAACATAGCGGCACCCGCCAGGCCAGAATGGACTTTAGTGATGACAATTGACCTGTTTAATACGAATTTAGATGAAGATATTAATTTCGATCTTTTAATTTTTGCCGTCGGTTACGAAGCTAGAGCGCGACATATAGCCGAGAAATACTATAGAAATTCCGAAATAGTTCTGGGGTATGTCTTTCCTGACGGTCATATTCTCAGTTTTGACGACAACATGCAATTTTTGAAACAGGTGGGCGGTCACAGGTTGGAGAGCGGCGCACGCATCAGAGATCGCTTGAAAGAGTTAAGCTCCCGACCGGATTTCTCTAAAACTAAGATCTGTATCGACGTTTCCTCGCTAAATCGTGGCGCGATGGCCTCCCTCTTGGCGGAACTTCTAGATTCCGAGTTCTTTCACCAGGCTGAGATTTCCGTTCTTTATTCCGTCGCGGTTTTCTCACCTCCTCCGCACGAGGAGTTCGACTTTCTCGATTTTTCGCCGCTTGAGAACTTTGGCGGATGGACTTCTAATCCCGAACGCCCCACGGCTCTGATACTTGGACTTGGTTATGAAACCGATCACGCGGTCGGTGCTCTAGAGTTTCTTGATCCGAGCGTGACGTTCGCTTTCTTTCCGATCGGCAGCGATACCCAGTTTGAGCAACTGGTTGGCGAAGCGAATAGCTCGTTTTTTGAGTTGATTAGTCCAGATCGGATCATCAAGTATCCAGTGCTCTCGCCGTACCAAACGTTCTGGGAAATGCGGTCTCTGATTCTATCCCTTCGCGAAGTTGCCAGAACGGTTTTGGTTCCGATGGGACCAAAAATATTCTCTAGTCTTTGTCTGGTGTCGCAACGAATGTTCGGCGATGAAGTCTCGATTTGGCGCGCCAGCGGTCATTCGCTCGCGACTGCGCGGGATGCCAAAGCCTCAGGTGAGATCACTGGCTATCTGATCAAGCAGGTTGATTGAGGATAGCTCATTTGCAAGAGTTGCGACTGGTGTGATCGGTGTTTTAGAGTGTTTCTCAGATACTAACCTTCGGCGTCGATCGCACCGTTGCATGTTTAGGGCAACGACAGATCGCACCTACCTACGTCCAGAGGCGGACCGGCGGTTCTCGCCGGATGTTTGGTTCGTTCAAGGGTGACGGTCGCTCACCCCCCCGCCAGCCGCGGCAACAAAAAAATCTCCGCCCCCTCCGGCAGCTTCTTCGACCACGTATCGCGATAGATCGTCCCGTCGATGGCAACCGCGATGCCTTTGTCGATCCAGGGTTCGAGGCCGGGATACTGTTCAGCCAGTTTCCTGAACAGCTCCCTTATGTCCTTGGCCTCGATCTCGACCTTGCTGTTGCCTCCGGCGGTCGCGGCGAGCGAGCCCCAGAGCGTTACTTCGACCATTCGCGAAGACCCCTATTCGGGATGGAGCATGATGTTATCCGAAAACCGCTTCGCACTTTTCGGCATCATGCTCTAGCCGCCTCGATCGCCGCCAGGATGCGCGGCGGCGACATCGGGATATGCGTCATGCGCACGCCCGCGGCGTTCGACACCGCATTGGCGATCGCCGCCAGCGGCGGCACGATCGACGTCTCGCCGACGCCGCGCACCCCGTAGGGGTGGTTGGGGTTGGGAATCTCCAAGATCTGCGTGTCGATCATCGGCAGGTCGGAGCAGACCGGGATGCGGTAGTCGAGGAAGCCGGCGTTCTGCAGCCGTCCGTCCTTGCCGTAGATATACTCCTCGTTGAGCGCCCAGCCGATGCCTTGCGCCGCACCGCCCTGGTACTGTCCCTCGACATAGGTCGGGTGCACCGCCTTGCCGGCGTCCTGCACGACCGTGTAGCGGATGACCCTGGCGGCGCCGGTCTCGGGATCGACCTCGATATCGCAGATATGGGTGGCGAAGGAGACGCCGGCGCCATCGGCGACGAGCTCGCTGTGGCCGGCGATCGGTCCGCCGGTCTTGCCCGACTCGACCGCGATCTCCTTCAGCGACAGCTTGCCGAGATTGCCGTGCTTCTCGCCCTTGGCGATCGCATGGCCTTGTTCCCAGACCACGTCGTCGACGGAAATGTCCCACATCTGCGCGGCGCGCTCGCGCAGGATCTTGATCGCGTTGCGGGCGGCCGAAATCGTTGCCATGGAAGAGGAGAAGGTGCCGCGGCTGCCGTCCGTCATGTCGTTGTAGCCGAGGCTGGAGGTGTCGGCGACGATTGCCTTGACCTGGGAATAGTCGATGCCGAGTTCCTCCGCCGCCACCAGCGACAGCGACGCGCGCGAACCACCGACATCGACCGTGCCGACGGCAAGCGAGACAGAACCGTCCATGCCGATGTTGAGATCGGTGCAGGTCTGGCCGCCGAAGTTGAACCAGAAGCCGCAAGCCATGCCACGGCCCTGGTTCGGGCCTAGGGGCGCCTTCATGTGCGGATGGCTCTTCACCGCCTCGAGCGTCGGGCCGATGCCGATCGGGCCGTAGACCGGGCCGTAGGAGGACCTTGTGCCTTCCTGCGCGGCGTTCCTGATGCGGAAGTCGACCGGATCCATGCCGATCTTCTTGGCCAGCTCGTCGACCGCGCTTTCCACCGCAAACGCGGCCATCGGCGCCGAAGGCGCGCGGTAGGCCGCGGTCTTCGGCCGGTTGACCAGCACTTCGTAGCCGACCGTCTTGACGTTATCGAGCTTGTAGCAGGCGAACGCCGTCATGGCGCCGATCTCGGCCCAGGAGCCGGCATACGGGCCACAGCTGTAGCGCAGCGTCGCTTCGGCGGCGGTGATCGTGCCGTCCTTGCGGGCGCCGATCTTCACGTCGATCGAGGTGGCGCTGGTCGGACCCGAGGCGCGGAACACCTCGTCGCGGGTCATCACCAGCTTCACCGGCCGGCCGGCCTTGCGCGACAGCGCCAGCGCCACCGGCTCGGCCCAGACATGGGTCTTGCCGCCGAAACCGCCGCCGATCTCCGAGGAGGTGACGCGCAGTTTCGAGGCTTCCATGCCAAGCAGCTGGGCGCAGTGCTGGCGGTAGACGAAATGGCCCTGCGTGCACACCCAAAGGTCGGCGGTGCCGTCGGAGCTGAAATTCGCCACGCAGGCATGCGGCTCGATATAGCCCTGGTGCGTCTGCTCGGTCTTGAAGGAGCGCTCGACGATGAAGTCGGCGTGGCCGAAACCCTGATGGACATCGCCATGGCCAAACTGGCTGCGCTTGGTGACGTTGGAGGGTTTGACCGGCTTTTCCTCGAGCCCCTCGGTGAAGATGGCATCATTGATCAAGGGCGCCGTGTGCTTCGCCGCCTCGTCGACATCGGTGACATGCGGAAGCAGCTCGTACTCGACCTCGATGAGCTTCAGCGCCTGCCTGGCGGTGCGGGCGTCGATCGCAGCGACCGCAGCCACCGCGTGGCCGTCATAGAGCGCTTTCGTGCGCGCCATGCAGTTGTCGAGGACGTCGTACATGGCGGCATCGCCATCGGTGAGGTCCGGCAGGTCGGCCGCGGTGATCACCGCCTTCACGCCGGCGAGCTTTTCCGCCTTCGAAATGTCGATCTTGACGATCCTGGCGTGGGCGTGCGGGCTTCTGAGAACACGCCCGATCAGCTGGCCGGCCATGTTGAAGTCGGCGCCGTAGCGCGCGCGGCCCGTCACCTTGTCGATGCCGTCGGGACGGATCGGACGCGTGCCGACGGAGGCGAATTTACGTCCGGAAAAACGTGGATCGAAATTCATCTCAGGCTCCCTTCATCACGATGGCCGCGTCCTGGACGGCGCGCACGATCTTGTCGTAGCCGGTGCAGCGGCAGAGGTTCCCGGCGAGGCCGAAGCGGATTTCTTCCTCGGTCGGGTCGGGGTTCTTGGCCAGGAGGTCCTTGGCCGCGATCAGGAAACCCGGCGTGCAGATGCCGCATTGCAGCGCCGCATGCTCGAGGAACTTCTGCTGCAGCGGATGCAGCGTGTCGCCATGGGCCATGCCCTCGATGGTCTCGACGCGACGGCCTTCAGCCTCGGCGCCGAGCACCAGGCACGAGCACACCAGCCGATCGTCGAGGATGATGCTGCAGGCGCCGCAGTCGCCGGTGCCGCAGCCTTCCTTGGCGCCCGTCAGCCCCAGCCGATCGCGCAGGACGTCGAGCAGCGTCTCGTCGGGCTGGCAAAGATATTCGACAGCGTCGCCGTTGATTGTCGTTGAAACTGCTACACCAGCCATCATTTGCCTCCTGCACGTGCATAGGCGGTCGTTGCGGCCCGCTTGGCCAGCACGCCCGCAACTTTCCTCCGGAATTCAATAGTGCCGCGCTTGTCGTCGATGGGACGGCATGCCCCCGCGCAAACCTTGGCGAGCCGCTCCAGCGTCGCCTCGTCCAGCCTGGAGCCGATGAGCACCTCCGCGGCCTCTTCGACCAGAAGCACCGTCGCCGCCACGGCGCCCAGCGCCACGCGGGCCGATTTGACCACACCGTGCTCGTCGAGCGTCAGGTTCACGCCAGCGCTGACCACCGCGATGTCCATCTCGGTGCGTGGAATAAAACGCAGATAGGCGTCGCCCGAGCGCGGCTCGCGCTTGTCGAGCAGGATCGCCTCGATGATTTCGCCTTTGGCCAGCGACGTCTTGCCCGGCGCGGTCGGCACGCTCTGCACGGGGATCGTGCGCCGGCCCGCCGGCCCGACGATCACTGCCTTGGCGCCGGCGGCAACCAGCGCCGGCACGCTGTCGGCGGCCGGCGATGCGTTGCAGAGATTGCCCACGATGGTGCAGCGTCCCTGCACCTGCTTCGAGCCGATCAGCTTGGCCGCCTCGACGACACCGGGCCATGCCTTCTTGAGGGCGGTGTTCTCCCCCAGGACGGCGCAGGGAACCGCCGCGCCGATGCTGAAGCCTTCAGCCGTTTCCCGGATCTCGCTCAAGCCATCGATCGCCTTGATGTCGACGATCAGCTCCGGTTCGGCAAAGCCGCCCTTCATTCTGACCAGGAGGTCGCTGCCTCCCGCAAGAATGGCGGCCGTACCAGCCGACCCGGCCAACTGGCCAACGGCATCTTCTATTGAAAGCGGACGTATGTAGCGCATCGTCTCCCCTTGGTCATCGCGATTTCAGCGACCGTTATAAACAGTCTCCTCATAATGGCTATCCGGTTCCTCATCTGCGGCGATTAGGCCAGGTGCCGCAATATCCAGTCCAACAGACCGAAAGTGGCGCACTGAATGGCAGCAACCGGCTTTGAGACGAGTTTCGTGAAACTTCGGTTGTGGATCAAGTGCGCTCATTCGCTTTTGTCCGCCTTTGGACCGGAACGGCCTCAGCCCGTCGACGCGCTTTCCCCGGAAGACCGTTTCACATTTTTCTTGGAATTGCCCTAGAGATCGGCCTCGGCGAAGATGCGCGACGCCCAGTCGAGGAAGACGCGCAGGCGTGGCGAGAGCTGTCTGTTCTGCGGGTAAAGCGCCGACAGCGGCGTTGGCGAGGGCGTGTAGTCGGCCAGCACCTCGACGAGCGTCCCATCAGCAAGGTCCTTCTCGAAGCGATAGCGCGGCGCCTGGATGAGGCCGAGGCCAAGCCGCGCCAGATCGGCGGCGGTGTCGGAATTGTTGGCGGCGACGCGGCCGGGCAGCCGCACCTCACGGATATTGCCGGCGACGGTGAATTCGAACGGAAGGGTCTCGCCGGTGCGCGACGAAACAAAGCCCACGGCCTGGTGACCGTCGAGCGCATCGGGGGAGGCGGGCGTGCCGTGGCGTTCGAGATAGCCCGGGCTGGCGCAGGTGATCTCGCGGATGACAGCGAGCCGCCGCATGATCATGCCGCTGTCGGGTAGCTCGCCGACGCGGATCACACAGTCGACGCCTTCACGCACGAGATCGACCAGCCGGTCGCTTTGGCCGATCTGCAGGTCGATCCTGACATAGCGGTCGAGGAACTCCGGCAGGCGCGGCAACAGGAATGTGCGGGTGAGCAGCGTGCTGGCGTCGATGCGCAGCAGGCCGAAAGGCTCGGCATTGCGGAAGGCGGCCTCGGCATCCTCGATTTCGGCCAGGATCGACAGGCAGCGCCGATAGTAGGCTTCGCCGTCCTGCGTGGCGTTCACCTGCCGCGTCGTTCGTTCCAGAAGCCGCGCGCCGAGATGCTCTTCCAGCCGCCTGATCGATTCCGTCGCGGTTGAGCGCGGCAGGCCGAGATCGGCCGCGGCAGCGGTGAAGCTGCGTCGCTCCAGAACGCGAACGAAGAGCCGCATCGTGTCCAGTCGATCCATGAGCTTTTGTTCGCAGTTTCCGAATAGTGATGTCAATAGGTGGCTGATTATCCGGAAAGCGGGCCGGCCTATATCCGTGTCACCAACACGGAGAGACTTCCATGACATCCAAGCAAACAGATACGGGTGGCCAAACCAGAACCGCGATCGTGACCGGCGCCTCCAAAGGCATCGGCGCCGCCATCGCACAGCGGCTCGCCCGCGACGGCGTAGCCGTCGTCGTCAACTATGCACGGGGCCGCGCCGAGGCCGAAGAGCTTGTGCGCAGCATCCAAGCCGGCGGCGGCAAGGCGATCGCCGTTCAGGCCGATATCGCCGATCCAAACGGCATTGCATCACTGTTCGACGCCGGCGAGAAGGCGTTCGGCGGCATCGACATCCTCGTCAACAATGCCGGCGTCATGAAGACGTCGCCGATGGCGCAGACCGACGATGCTTCGTTCGACACGCAGATCGCGATCAATCTCGGGGGGGTGTTCCGCGGCATGCGGGAAGGCGCGCGCCGGCTTCGCGACGGCGGCCGCATCGTCAATTTTTCCAGCAGCGTCGTCGGTCTCTACCAGCCGGGCTACGGCGTTTACGCCGCCACCAAGGCGGGTGTTGAGGCGATGACCCATATCCTGGCCAAGGAGCTTGGCGCGCGCCGCATTACCGTCAACGCGGTGGCGCCCGGGCCGATCGAGACCGGGCTGTTCACGGACGGCAAGAGCGAGGCGCAGATCGAGGCCATCGGCAAGATGATCCCGCTCGGCCGGCTCGGCCAGCCCGATGACATTGCCGGGCTGGTCTCGTTCCTGGCCGGTCCGGACAGTGCTTGGGTCAACGGACAAATCATCCGCGCCAATGGCGGCGTCGTCTGAGCCGTCACCGACCGCTCCACCCCGAACCTGAAATTCCACAGAAAGGAAAAGATCATGCCATTCGCCAACATCAAGTTACCGCAAGCGGCGCTCTCCAGGGCGCAGAAGGAAGACCTCATCCATCGAACGACCGCGATGTTCGTCGACTTTTTCGGCGAGGGTGTGCGCCCCTTCACGATGGTGCTGGTCGAGGAGGTCGCTGACGGCGGCTATGGCCGGGCCGACGAAGTGTTTGTCGTGCCGGAAGTTTTTCGCGCAAAGGAGTAGTGCCGGGCCGACCTCCTCTCCCGACTTCGTGAGGCGAGGAACTCCAGTCTAGTAAAGTTTGCGCCAGAACCCCCACCCGGACCTCCGGTCCGACCTCCCCACAAGGGGGAGGTAGGGAGCCAGCTTTTCCGCATTTCCAAAAAGGGGCTGTTCGGCAGGCGGGCAGGGCGTCTTCCTGACCCTCCCCCTTGTGGGGAGGGTCGATGCGAAGCAGCGGGGTGGGGGTCTGCGCGGCGCTGCTTGGGTTGCAAGCGCAGGCGCCTTCTACCTCAATCGCCCTTCGTCGCACCAATCCAGTCAGCCGCCATTTCGGCAAACAGCCAGTCGCGGAACGCCCTGATCTTCTTCTGACGCAGCGCGCCGTCGCGGTAGACGACGTAGTAACGCGAGGCGGATTTCAGCGCGCGGTCGAAGGGACGAACCAGCCGCCCGGCGGCGAGGTCGGCCGAGACCAGCGCGCTTCGGCCCAGCAGCACGCCTTCGCCGTGCACCGCGGCTTCGACGGCGAAGGTGGCGGAATCGAAACGCACGCCACGCTTGGGGTCGACATCGCCAACGCCGGCCTGTTGCAGCCATGTCGCCCAGTCGATGCGAAAGGCGTCATGGATCAGTTTGTGATGCCTGAGATCCGTGGGCAGGCGCAACGGATGTTCGCCTTGCAGCAGTTCCGGGCTGCAGACCGGGAAGACCTCTTCATCGGCGAGAAATTCCGCGGTCACCCCGGCATAGCCGCCCTTGCCGTAGCGGATGGCGATGTCGATGCTGTCGCTGACGAAATCGGAAAGCACGCCCGAGGTCGACAGCCGCACGTCGATGTCGGCGTTGGCGCGGTGGAAGCGATGCAGCCTCGGCACCAGCCAGCGGCCGGCAAAACCGTCCGATGTGCTGACATTCAGGATGCCTGCCGTGCGGTCGGGCGTGGCGGCGATGGTGGCGGCGGCGATCTGGTCCAGCGCCGTCCGGACTTCCGATGCGTAGGCCGCGCCCACCGGGGTCAAGCGCACGGACCGCGTTCCCCGATCGAAAAGCTGGATGCCCAGCCTGTCCTCGATGTTGCGGATGGCGCGGCTGACCGCGCCATGGGTGACGTTGAGCTCACCCGCCGCCTTGGAGAAACTCAGATGCCTGGCGGCGGCCTCGAAGGCGGGCAGGGCAGTGAGGGGCGGCAATCTGCGCGGCATGGTCCACCTGTGAGTTTCGCTCACAAATCCTGCACAAAGAGTCGTTTGTCGTCCAGCCCGAAAATGTCCAATCTATGGGTGTTCCGGCGCATCACCACGGCGCTGAACGACCAGCAATAGTGTGAGCGATCGTCATGCTTGTCCCCAGCGGACGGCGCCGACACGCTTGAGCCCAGCAACACAGGAGACGGACTATGAACCCGACCTTCCAATCCATCACCGCTGCGACGAGCGGTCTTGCACTCAAAGCCTCTGCAGTTGTCGAGCGCCGCCGCATGCTGCGCCAAGTTTCACGCTTCTCGAACCATCGCTTGCACGACATCGGATTCGAGCGCGACTGGGACGGCTCCATCCTGCGCAATGGGAGGGCGATATGACCAGCACCCTAATCATCGGCGCGACGGGGCTGCTCGGCAGCGAGATGGCGAAGGCCAGCGCCCGCAATGGCGATCGCCTGCACGTTCTGGTCCGGCCTTCAACCGCAGGCAATGAAGAGCGGCTGCGCCCGCTGAAGGAGCTCGGCGCCAAAATCCATGTCGGCGATCTCGACGACTATGACAGCCTTGTCCGCGCCGCCAGTGTGGTGGACCGCGTCATCAGCTCGGTGCATGTGCATTCGGCCAGCGAGATGACGCTGGTGCGGGCGCTGAGCGATGCCGACGTTTCCCGCTATGTGCCTTCCGCCGGCTTCGGCCTCGACTTCGCCGCCGCCGCCCCAGGCTCGATCCCGCCGCTCGACCTCAAGCGAGCGGTGTTCGACGCGATCCAGGAGTTCGATCTGCCCTATACGGTGATCTACACCAACGGCTTCTTCTCGACCTGGGTGGCGACGCTGGGCGATCTGATGCGCTTTGGCTCGTCGCCCTTGCCGCCCGATGAGGTGACGCTTTATGGCGGTGGCGATGTGCCGGCGACGTTCGTCAGCGAGAAGGACATCGCCGCGGTCACCTTGCGCGCGCTGAATGACCCCGGTGCCATCCGCAGCGAGATCCGCATCGCCCGAAACAAGATCACCCAGAACGAAATGATCGCTCTGTGGCGCCGGGTGAGCGGCCGCTCGCCGCATATCGTCCCCCAGAGTGCGGCGGAGCTTGAGGCGATGATCGCGTCAGCACCCTGGCTCGGACTGCTGCGGGCGTTCTGGATACGCGGCGAGACGGCGCTCGAGACGGCCACGCCGGAAGCCGGCGCGCTCTATCCGGAGCTGACGTTCGAGACCATCGAGAGCGCCTTTGTGGCGATGGCGGGCACCGCTGGGCGGTAGTAGCAGAAGCGCGGCGTTGCAACTGCGATCTCTCCCACAAGTGGCAGGGCTGTCGCATATGGAATTCCTGAGATGTCTGCCCGGCACGGACCCCCACCCCTAACCCCTCCCCACAAGGGGGAGGGAGACTTCCGTTGGCGCTGACCCAAGAGAATCGCCTGTCTTTTCGGCGCCAAGAAGAATTAAAGGCACGCGGCAGCGTT
>NZ_RZRT01000095.1:0-14091 GCF_003998295.1 Mesorhizobium sp. M7A.F.Ca.US.011.01.1.1 | reverse complement strand
ACTCCCCTACTCCCCTACTATCTCACCACCCTCACCACCGTCCGATCCGACAGCAGCGGCAGCAGTCGCGCCATCGTACGAGCCGTGACAGCCACACAGCCTTGCGTCGGCGTGAAGCCGGGGCGCGCCAGATGGAAGAAGATGGCGCTGCCGCGCCCGCGCCGGCGCGGCGACAGGTTCCAGTCGAGCACAAGACAGGCGTCGTAGAGCCGGTCGTCGCGCCGCATGCGTTCGTGGCTGGCGCCATAGGGTATCTTGACGGGCCTGTTGTAGTTGCGGTCGTCAGGCACTTCGCACCAGCCCAGATCGGGCCCGATCGGCGTCATCGCCAGACGGGTCCTGCGGCCGCTGGAGAACTGATCTCCCCGGAAATACCCCGACAGGATCCGCATCGCGGCCAGCGGCGTGGCGCCGTCGCCTTCGCGCTTGCCGGCCGAGATGCCTCCGCGCCCCAACGCACAGGCAAACACCGTTTTCCCGGCCTGCAGCAGGCCCTGGCTTGGATGCCCGGGCCTGGCCCGCACGGTCAGCACACGCAGCCCTTTTCGCAAAATTGCGCCGGCTGCATTGCGATCGTGTTTTTTCTTGTATGATCGTGCCACGGAACAAATCACTGTGAACGGCTGTTGCGCCGGTCAGCTTCCGCATAAACAGGCAGCGGTCAACTGAATTTTCTTTTCAAAACAACGGATTGATCCATGACTTCACGCACCATACTGATCGTCGACGATGATGATGACCTGCGCGGCACACTGGTCGAGCAATTATCCCTTTACGAGGAATTCGACGTGCTTCAGGAATCGACTGCGGCAAAAGGTGTCGCCGCAGCGCGCGGCGGCCTCATCGATCTGCTCATCATGGATGTCGGGCTGCCCGACATGGATGGCCGCGAAGCGGTGAAGATCCTGCGCAAGGGCGGTTACAAGGCGCCCATCATCATGCTGACCGGTCACGACACCGATTCGGATACGATTCTTGGTCTCGAGGCCGGCGCCAACGACTATGTGACGAAGCCGTTCCGCTTCGCCGTGCTGCTGGCGCGCATTCGGGCGCAGCTGCGCCAGCATGAGCAGAGCGAGGACGCCACCTTCTCGGTCGGGCCCTATACTTTCAAGCCCAGCCAGAAACTGCTGCTTGACCCGCGCGGCGGCAAGGTGCGGCTGACGGAGAAGGAAGCCTCGATCATCAAATATCTTTATCGCGCCGACCAGAAGGTGGTGACGCGCGACGTGCTGCTCGAGGAAGTATGGGGCTACAATTCCGGCGTCACCACGCACACGCTGGAAACCCATGTCTACCGGCTGCGCCAGAAGATCGAGCGCGATCCTTCCAATGCGGAAATTCTTGTGACAGAAAGCGGCGGCTACAAGCTGGTTCCTTAAACATTTCATTATCCAACGAGCGGTCGGGCGGGGCCGCTTTCGGGTACGATCCAGTTGGAGGGTGGTTTGGATCGAACTCGCAGAGGAGGAGTCGGACTGTCGGTTCGGGGACATAGCTAGATGGCGCTGGATGACGACATCCGCGTCCTGTCCGCCGTGAGGCTCTTCGAGGGCTTCACGCAGGAACAATTGCGCCTGCTCGCCTTTGGCGCCGAGAACACCAGGCTGATTGCCAACCACAAGCTTTATCGGGAGGACGACGAGGCCGATTCCGCCTATATCGTCGTCAGTGGGCGCATCGTGCTGTACCGGGAGCAAGGTGGTGAACGCATCCCGATTGGCACGGCAGGCCCCGGCACAATCCTGAGCGAACTGGCGTTGATCGCCGACACCAACCGGTTGACCAGCGCCTCGGCCGAGATCGATTCGGAAGTGATGCGGCTCAGCCGCAAGATGTTCCGCCGCATCCTGGAGGAATATCCCGAGATCGCGGTCAAGCTCCACCAGCGCATCTCGGAGGAATTTCAGGCGATGATCCGCCGCATCGAGGAACTGGCGCCGCGCTTCTCCGGCTGAAGGCTGCCCGCCTGCGAAGCTGTTGGCTTCGCGGCCGAAGGCGGAAGCGCGGCAGCGCTTTTCAACGACATTGGCCGCGATGAACTGATCGTGGCGCACTGCGGCCGGAGCGGGAATCGCCAAGGTTCGTTCATCCGGACGCCCGGATCCAGGGGCAAGGGTCCGTTGACAGGCATGAGGTGAAATCCTAAAGCACCTCGAAGGCGGCCGGCACAGCAGGCGCCACCACCACCAGGCTCCTGGGGGGAGCGAGCCATGCCATCAGGGCAGTACGAGACGATTATCTTGTATTCCCGCAATGACGCGTTCGGCGACGGATTAATCCGGATTCCGGCTTTGCGCGCCGCCAGAACGGCATTCCCCGATAGTTTCATCGTCTACGGAACCACCCGGTCGTCGTCCCTTGAACATAGCCTCAATCGCCATGCCGGCCATTTGGTCGATGCGATCAATGTGCGGACGCCCCTGGCGCGCCTGATCGCCGGTCACCGCAACGGCAAGGGGCGATTGGCCGTGGTCGATTTCCGCATCTCGGCGCGTTGGCTGCTTCAAGCCTCGGCATCACTGCTCGGCCGGGGCATCGCCTACGAGGCAAACTTTCCGGCTTTCGCCCTTTCCTGGCGCCTGGGCCAAAGGCCTGAAGCACGACCCGGGCACAATGCCTGGCGCTACCACCGCCTCATCGAACGCCTTGCCGGCAAGCGGCTGCCTTTCGATCATCGGCTGGAGCCTGGCCCGGCCGCGCGAGCGGCGGCCAGGGGCCTTGCGGACGGCAAGCATGCTCCGTTGATCATTATCGCGGCGCACGGCAGCGCCAGCAAGCGCATGTCGGCGGATCAGGTTGCCGCGATCGCCAACAGCCTGATCGCCGACGGGGCGGACCTTCTCTATGTGAAAACTCCCGGCGATGGTCCCGATATGGCTGAACTGGCTCAGCGCGTACCGAAGCTGCGGCTTGTCGATTCCGCCGCGATCGAGGGTGTCGATATCGGTGACATCTTGCTGGCGCTCGGCGAGTTTGCCGATCTTTACATCGGCGCCGAAGGCGGTACCGCACATCTCATGGCAACCGTGATGACGCCGATGGTTATCCTCAGTGGCGGCGCCAACATGGCCCGTTGGAGGCCGCTTTCGAACTGCGTGGACGTGATCGAATCCCGTCTTGCAAGCCCGACCGGCCTGGTCGCCAATGTGCCTGCGTCGACAATCATCGAAGCGGCGCAACGGATGCTGGCGACGCGCCGCCGCGACCATCCCCATCTGCCGGATCTCGCAGGCCTGTCGGTCCAGCAATTTCGCGATAACGGCATGCATGAAGACTTGAAGCTTACCGTTTGAACTTGAATTCATTTGGCGCGCTTCGAAGCGCGTTGAGATTCAGGTCGGCCATTTGCAGGCCAGCCTCACCTGAACATCGACGCCATGGTACAATGGGTTCGGTGGGGCGAAGCGTTGCAACCATGGTGACCACCGGCACAATGCAGGCGGAGTTCTCGGCGGCAGATCTGGCGGCTGTCGTAATTTGGTTCCAGTGGAGTTCCTTTCAGTCCTCAAAGAGAATAGCAATGCCAGAGAACAACGCGCTGAACACAAAGCATAGCGGCGAATGGATAATAGCCTGGCGCTTGGTCGTACTGGCGGCGACGGCGATTAACGTTGCGATGCTCTTAGCCGCGCTGTTCATCGCGCAAATTCGTGGCCTGGACGCTTGGATCTTTTATCGAGATCCATCTGCAGCCGCCGAAGTCGGCTTCTATACGGGGTGGATTTCGTCCCTGGGTGCTTCGCTATGGATCGGCACCGGCGCTGCGACCCTGTTTGCTGGCCTGCTCACGCATCGATGGGATTGCACGTTTCTCGGCGGCCTTACCCTGTTCTTGGGCCTCGATGACCTGTTGTTGATCCATGAGGACGTGCTGCCCATTGTAGGGATACCGGAGATCGTTCCGATGATTGTCTACGCCGCCGCCGGGTTGTTCTGGTTCTTTCGGCTGCGACGAAAGACATTCGACGGCACGATCGTCTTTGTGGCCGCAGGCTTCCTGCTCGCGATGTCAGCATCGATTGACCAGCTCGGAGAGCTGTTTCCTACCCCTGGTTCTGCGGCCGCCATCGCCGAAGACGTCGTCAAAGAGCTTGGCATCTTCCTTTGGGCGGCAGGTGCCGTTGGGTACGCGGCGATGGTGACACGATTGGGCCGTCCGTGGGTGGATCCAGCCGAGACCAACTCTACCGACTGACTGCCCGCCGCATCTTTGACCAGACTAGCTAGTCCAGATCGAACCGCGCGATGACAGGCACATGGTCCGACGGGCGCTCCCAGCCGCGCGCCAGACGCAGGATCTCGTAACCGGAAAAGCTGGGGACGAGGTTCGGCGATGACCAGACGTGGTCGAGGCGGCGGCCGCGATTGGACAACTCCCAATCCTGCGCCCGATAGCTCCACCAGGTGTAGAGCTTCTGCTCATCCGGCACGTTGAGCCGCATCAGGTCGACCCAGTTGCCGGCGCGGCGCATCGCCTCGAAATTTTCCGTCTCGATCGGCGTGTGGCTGACCACGTTGAGCAATTGCTTATGTGACCAGACGTCATGTTCGAGCGGGGCGATGTTGAGGTCGCCGACCAGCACCGAGCCGGACACCTCGTCATGTTCTGCCCGGATGGCATTCATCTCGGCGACGAAGTCGAGCTTGTGCTTGAACTTCCTGTTGATGACGGGATCCGGTTCGTCCCCGCCCGCCGGAACGTAGAAATTGTGGAGCAGGATCGCCTTGCCGCCGGCCCGCACCGTGACCGAGAGGTGCCGGCTGTCCTCTATCTCGCAAAAGCGTCGCTTTTCGACCACTTCGATCGGCCGCCGCGCCACCGTCGCGACGCCGTGGTAGCCCTTCTGGCCATGGAAAGCGATGTGCTCGTAGCCGAGCTTGCGGAAAGCCTTTTCGGGAAACAGTTCGTCGGGAACCTTGGTTTCCTGCAGGCACAGCACGTCGGGCGCATGCTCGACGAGCAGGCGCTCGACGATCGGCATGCGCAGGCGAACGGAGTTGATGTTCCAGGTGGCGACGGAAAAGGGCATTGGCAATCCAGGACAGCGTGCAGCCGGCCAGAACCGGTGGGTCCGGCAGGGAAGACGCCTTTCGACGGAGTCAGTCCGGGAAACTGCCAGCCGCAAGCCGCAAAGACAAGCCGGGCCACGCCCGCTGAGGCGTGACCCGGTGCTTTCCACAGCTATTGAGCGTTTGAAGCCAGAGCAATTCCAGGAACAAGGAGTTAGAGCGGGTCGTCGTTTCCGTGAAACGGTGAACTGCTCTAGCGCGCCTTGTTGGTGTTGAGCTCGCGGTTCGCCGTGTAGTCGATGGCGAAAGTATCCGGCGCGAAGCTGACGCCTTCCTTGGTGTTGAAGATCATCACCGTCGTATCCTTGCCCTGCGCGTCGGTGATCGTCCACTGCCGCAAATCGAAGGTTTTCGGATCGAACATCATGGTGATCTTCGAATTGCCGAACACCGATTTGTCGGCGAGCTGGATGGTGGTGAGGTCATCCTCCTGCTTGACGCTTTTGACGCGGTCGCCGGAGAGGTCGATCCTGGTGTCGAGCAGCAGCTTCAGAGGCGTCTTCGACAACGGATAGAGATCGGACGTGTTGAGCCTCTTGTTCAGGATGACCACCGACTGGCCGTCTGAAATCACCCGGAAGTTTGAAGAGCCGTCATAGTTGAAGCGGATCTTGCCTGGTCGTTCGAGGAAGAACTTGCCGCCGGTCTGCTCGCCCTTGGGGCCGAACTGCACGAATTCGCCGCTCATCGATTTGACCGAGGAAAAGTGGTCGGCGATCTTCTGTGCCGCGGCCGGCACGGCCGCCTGCGCCGAGGCCAGCACCTGGAAGCCGGGCACCGCGTTGAAGGCTGCCGCCCCCGCAAACGCCAGGCCGAGGCCCAGCAACTGACGCCGGGAGGGAGCAAATGTGCTGAGCGCTGAAAGATCATTTTTCATGTCGGTCACTCTCATCCAATTCCTGAGTTGTTCTGTGCTTGGACCCCCAGTTAGGCTGAAATTTGGCGGGTCAGGCGTCCCTTGGTCGCTTCAACGCCTTGAAAGGTTCAAGGTTGCCGGACCGGGATGTCACAAGGGTCAGGCTTTCTGGTCAGAACTTGTCCTCTTCGGTCGGCACCAGGATCTCGCGCTTGCCGGCATGGTTGGCCGGGCCGACGATACCTTCCTTCTCCATCTTCTCGATGATCGAGGCGGCGCGGTTGTAGCCGATGCCCAGCCGGCGCTGGATATAGCTGGTCGAGGCCTTGCCATCGCGCAGCACCACGGAGACCGCCTGATCGTAGGGATCGTCGGAATCCTCGAAATTGCTGTTGCCGCCACCGGACCCACCCTTGCCCGACGGCTCGTCGTCATCCTCGCCATCATCCTCGGTGATGGCGTCGAGATATTCCGGCACGCCCTGCAGCTTCAGATGCGCGACGATCTTCTCGACTTCTTCGTCGGCGACGAACGGGCCGTGCACGCGCTGGATACGACCGCCGCCGGCCATGTAGAGCATGTCGCCCATGCCGAGCAGCTGCTCGGCGCCCTGCTCGCCCAGAATGGTGCGGCTGTCGATCTTGGACGTCACCTGGAAGGAGATGCGGGTCGGGAAATTGGCCTTGATGGTGCCTGTGATGACGTCGACCGACGGCCGCTGCGTCGCCATGATGACATGGATGCCGGCGGCGCGCGCCATCTGCGCCAGGCGCTGCACGGCGCCTTCGATGTCCTTGCCGGCGACCATCATCAGGTCGGCCATCTCGTCGATGATGACGACGATATAGGGCATCGGCTCGAGATCGAGGTTCTCGGTCTCGTAGATCGCCTCGCCGGTCTGGCGGTCGAAGCCGGTCTGCACGGTGCGTGAGATCTTCTCGCCCTTCTTGTCCGCCTGGCTGACGCGGGCGTTGAAGCCGTCGATGTTGCGCACGCCGACCTTGGACATCTTGCGGTAGCGGTCCTCCATCTCGCGCACGGTCCATTTCAGCGCCACCACGGCCTTTTTCGGATCGGTGACGACGGGCGTGAGCAGATGCGGGATGCCGTCATAGACCGAGAGTTCCAGCATTTTCGGATCGATCATGATCAGCCGGCAGTCCTGCGGCGTCAGCCGGTAGAGCAGCGACAGGATCATGGTGTTGATGGCGACCGACTTGCCCGAGCCGGTGGTGCCGGCGACAAGCACGTGCGGCATCTTGGCGATGTCGACGATGACCGCCTCGCCATTGATGGTCTTGCCCAGCGCCAGCGCCAGCTTGGCCTTCGTCGTCTCGAAATCGCGGCTGGCCAGAATCTCTCTGAGATAGACGGTTTCGCGCTTGGCGTTCGGCAGTTCGATGCCGATGGCGTTGCGGCCTGGCACCACGGCGACGCGGCAGGCGATGGCGCTCATCGAGCGGGCGATGTCGTCGGACAGGCCGATGACGCGTGACGATTTGATGCCGGGCGCCGGTTCGAGTTCATAGAGGGTGACGACGGGGCCGGGACGGACGGCGATGATCTCGCCCTTGACGCCGAAATCCTCCAGCACGCCTTCGAGCAGGCGGGCGTTCTGTTCCAGCGCGTCCTTGGACAGGCTGGCGTCGCGCACCACGTTCTTCGGTTCGGAGAGGAAGTGGAGCGACGGCATTTCGAATTTTTCCGAGCCGATCAGCGATGTCTGCGCCTCGCGCTGCACACGGGCGCCGGGGACGGGGCGCGCCGCCGGCGCCTCGACGCGGGTGGCTGCGTCGGAGCGGAACGGCTGCACCTTGGCGGTCGGCGCGCCGCGGCGTTGCACGACAGGTTCATCGTCGAAATCGGCACCCTCGCCCGCATTGTCGAAGCGGTCGTCGAAAATATCGGCATCGTCGGGGTCGAGCGAGGCGCTGCGGTCATTGACCATGGCGGCGAAGAATTCCGGCTCGACGCGGGCGCGGCCATCCTGGCTCATCCGCTGCTCGGCAAACTCGGCCGATTCGACCCGTTCGGCGGCGCGGCGCCAGGCGGCGGAGCGCTGCTCCATCTCCGGCTCGTACTCGTCCCGCTCCTGCCTGCGGCGCACGGCGCGGCGGTGCATCCACGCGCGCAGCGACAGCCACCAATGTGTGATGGCGCCGAGCGCCAGGATGCCCTCGTCGCCTTCGTCCTCGTCATTGTCGAACAAAAGGTCGTCCTCGCGCGGATCGGCGGCGGGCTCGTCCTCCATGACGGCGAAGCCGTTCTTGCGACCGATCAGCGCCGAGCCATGGGCGAAGAGCCACAGTGCGGGCGCCGACAGCAGGATGGCGATGATGCTGGCGATCAGCCCGGTCGGATAGCCGCCGATGACGACGCCGGGGATCTTCAGCACCATGTCGCCGAACACGCCGCCGAGGCCGGTGGGCAGCGGCCAGGTCTTGGGCGGCACCACGCAGCCGACCATCGCAGCGGCCAGCAGCGCGAAGCCGAACCAGGACAGCCCGCGTTTGGGCAGCCTGTCGACACCGCGCGCGGAAAACAGCAGGAAGCCCCAGATGACCGCCGGAACCAGGGCGGCGACGGCGGCGAGGCCGAAGAACTGCATGGCCAGGTCGGAGAACACGGCACCCGCATAGCCCATGGCGTTGGTGACGGTGTTGTTCGTCGCGTGGGAAAAACTCGGATCGGCGACATTCCAGGTGGCAAGGCTGGCAACGCCAAAGGCGGCCAGCGCGAACAGGCCGACGCCAACCAGCCGCCCGACCTGACGCCGCGCGAACGCCTGGATGCCGTGCCCTGTATCGGCCAGCGCGAGCGGTGCTGAAGCCCCTGAACGCATGCTCTTCCCCGTCTGTCGTGGACTCGCCGGGTGCGTGGCGCACTCCGGCAGATTCGGGTCTCAGACTATCGGTGGGAAGGTTAAGGGCGCATTAACTATAAGAGGTTGAGATGATCAAACCTCGTTACCGCCGGTTGAGCCGTATGAGGCAATGATGGACGACGGGCCGATGGAGCTTCCATCGAACGACACAATGGCGGGCTGGCAGCCCGCCATTGGTCGTCTGGAACAAAGATCGGGTCTCGGCCCGATCGCGGCAAATCAGTTGGCGCCGCCGAGCGCCTGCACATTGGCGCAGAATTCCGCATGCGGCTTGCTCATCGCCGCATCCTGGCATTCCTTCTTCATCGCTTCCTGCTTTTCCATCGGCATGGTCATGAAGGCTGTCTTGAAATCCGCCATCGGCTTCATGGTTTTCATGCCGGAGTCCGTGAAGAACGGCGCCATGTTGTCGGGCTCATCCAGAGCACCGGCAAAAGCCACGCCGCCGATCATGGAAAGAGCAAGCGCTCCGAGGCAGATGTTCTTGAGGTTCATGAGATGGTTTCCTTCCCTGTTGTTGGCACGAGCGTCAGAACGACGATCGCCTCCACTGTTCGGAACCAGAGCGGTCGTTGTTTCCTCAAAAAACCTGATCACACGAACGTGATTGCGTGAAGCCGGGCATTGCCGGAACGGCTTGCCAAAAAAAGAGGCCCGGAGGTGATCCGGGCCTCAATGCGTGAACTCCTTTCGGGAGCGTCACGACGGGATGGGAGAATACGAGGCGGCCGAGGCCGCCTCGCACAGGGCTTACGAGTGATAGGCCGCTTCGCCATGCGAGGTGAGGTCGAGGCCTTCGCGCTCTGCGTCGGCTGTCGGACGCAGGCCGATGATCAAGTCGACGATCTTGTAGAGGATGGCGCTGCCGATACCCGACCATAGCAGGGTCACCAGGACACCCTTGGCCTGCGCCAGGAGCTGGGTGGCCGTGCCGGCATAGCCGGCAGCAAAGTCGGCCGTCGAATAGTCGACAATGCCGGCGCCACCGAGGGCAGGATTGACCAGGATGCCTGTGCCGAGCGCGCCGATGATGCCGCCGATGCAGTGGACGCCGAAGACATCAAGGCTGTCGTCGTAGTCGAACGCGTTCTTCACCACCGAGACGAAGAAGTAGCAGACGAAGGTGGCGACGATGCCGAGCACGATGGCGCCCATCGGGCCGGCAAAGCCGGCAGCGGGCGTGACGGCGACGAGGCCGGTCACCGCACCCGAAACAGCACCAAGCATGGAGGCTTTGCCGCGCAGCAGCGATTCAAGCACGATCCAGGTCACCGCCGCCGCCGCCGTGGCGACGAAGGTATTGATCATGGCCAGCACCGCATAGGCGTTCGCTTCAAGGTTCGAACCGGCGTTGAAGCCAAACCAGCCGACCCACAGCAGCGAAGCACCGACCATGGTCAGCGTCATCGAGTGCGGCGCCATGAGATCCTTCTTGTAGCCGCTGCGCTTGCCGATCATGAGCGCGCCGACGAGGCCGGCAATGCCCGCATTGATGTGAACGACCGTGCCGCCGGCGAAGTCGATGGCGCCGAAGCTGAAGATGAGGCCGGTCGGATCGCTATAAGCGCTCGGGCCGCCCCAGAACCAGACCATATGAGCGATCGGAAAGTAGATGAAAGTGACCCACAGGATCACGAAAAGGATCAAAGCGGAGAATTTGACGCGTTCGGCGAAGGCGCCGACGATCAGGGCCGGCGTGATGCAGGCGAAGGTCATCTGGAAGACGACGAACACCAGTTCAGGAATGGCGACACCCTTGGTAAAGGTTTCCGACAGTGTCGTCACATCGACGCCGGAGAGAAACATCTTGGAAAGGCCGCCGACGAAGGGGTTGCCCGGGGTGAAGGCGAGGCTGTAGCCGTAGAAAACCCAGATGATCATGACCACGCTGGTGATGGTGAAGACCTGCATCAGCACCGACAGCATGTTCTTGCTGCGAACCAGGCCGCCGTAGAAAAGCGCAAGGCCGGGAACCGTCATCAACAGCACCAGAACGGTGGAAATCATCATCCACGTGGTGTCGCCCTTGTCGACGGTGAAAGCTGGCGCTGCTGCAGCCGCGGCGGGAGCCGCTTCCTGCGCGAATGCGGCGACCGTGCCCAATGCTCCGAGTGCGAACGAGCCCAGCAGCGCGGAGCGCGCCACTGACTTCAAGGTGGAAGGAATATTCATTGAACTCTCCATTGGAATACGTGATCGCCGCTCAGAGCGCGTCGGTGTCTGTTTCGCCGGTGCGGATGCGCACCGCCTGATCGATGCCGAAAACGAAGATCTTGCCGTCGCCGATCTGGCCGGTCTTGGCGGCGGCGGTGATGGCTTCGACGGCCTTGTCGACCATGTCGGCACTGACCGCGACTTCGATCTTGATCTTCGGCAGGAAGCTGACCGCGTATTCCGCCCCGCGATAGATCTCCGTATGCCCTTTTTGACGCCCGTAGCCTTTGACTTCGGTGACGGTCAGGCCCTGGATGCCGACGGCGGTAAGCGCTTCGCGTACCTCGTCGAGCTTGAACGGCTTGATGATTGCCATCACGATTTTCATAAGGTTTCACCCTTTGCTGTTGCGGTCCCCCGCGTTTGCACACCTTCACCGATCCCAAAGAGCCGGAGAGTGCCCACAAGGATTCAAGCTCCGTGCCAAGTGCCGAAGCAGGGCGTTAACCCATTGTAAGCAAACAGTTTAGGGAGCGAACCGACGCAACCTGCCCACAGCTGCGGCGGTGCATCTGCCTAAAAGTTGGGCAATTTTTGGAAAATGCCTACTCTGCAGGCGGTCGCTTAAGCCGGATCAGCCCTTCCTGCGCAACCGAGGCGATCAGCATGCCGTCGCGGGCAAATAGCGACCCGCGTGTAAAGCCGCGCGACCCCTGTGTCGACGGGCTGTCCTGCGTATAGAGCATCCAGTCGTCGAGCGCATGGCTGCGATGAAACCACATGGCGTGGTCGAGGCTCGCCGCCTGGATATCGCGATCGAAAATGGCGCGGCCATGCGCGAAGGTCGATGTGTCGAGCAGCGTCATGTCGGAGAGATAGGCGAGCACCGCCGCCTGGATGGCGCGGTCCGCCGGCACCGGACCGGTGGTGCGGATCCAGATATTCTGCTTCGGCTCCAGCTTTTCGCGGCTGGTGTAATGCTTCAGCATCACCGGTTTCATCTCGATCGGCCGGTCGCGCTCCCAGTAGCGTTTGATGCCATCGGGCACCGCCTCGCCGAATTTGCCCAGCAATTCGCGTTGCGACAGCAATGTGTCCGGCCCCGGAACGTCCTGCGGCATCGGCACCTGGTGCTCGAGACCGACCTCGTCCTGCTGGAACGAGGCTTCGAGCGAAAAGATCGCCTGGCCGTGCTGGACCGCCACCACGCGCCGCGTGGTGAAGGAGCCGCCGTCGCGAATACGGTCGACCTCGTAGACGATCGGCACCTTGGTGTCGCCGGGCCGCATGAAATAGCCGTGCAGCGAATGCACGTACCGATCGGCATCCACTGTCCGCTGCGCCGCCACCAGCGCCTGGGCGATGGTCTGGCCGCCGAACACGCGCTGCCAGTCGAGCAGCGGGCTGCGACCACGATACAGATTGTGTTCCAGCTTCTCGAGGTCGAGAATGCCGAGAAGCTCGTCCATGGCTGCCGTCATATTTCGCGCCCTCGCCGCAGAAGTGTTATGGCGGTTTCCGACAGGACGGACAGGCAGTCAAGGGTGCAGGACCCGGCCGGCGCGCAGGAGCGAAGATGATGGAACGCAAGGCGGACACGAAAACCGGGGCAAACGCGAAAACAAGATCCGGGCTCGATGTCCTGGTCGCCGGCGCCGGCTATGTCGGCCTGGCCGCCGCCGTATCGCTGAAGCAGGCGCGACCGGGTCTCGCCATCGCTCTCGTCGATGCCGCACCTGCTGGCGCCTGGCAAAGGGATGGCCGCGCCTCGGCCATTGCCGCCGCCGCCTGCCGCATGCTCGACCAGCTCGGCGTGTGGGCCGAGATCGTGCCCCAGGCGCAGGCGATCACCGAGATGATCATCACCGATTCGCGCACCGCCGATCCGGTGCGTCCGGTCTTCCTGACCTTCGACGGCGAAGTGGCGCCGGGCGAGCCTTTTGCGCATATGGTCGCCAACAGGGTGCTGAACGGCGCCTTGCGGGCCAGTGCCGAAAAACTCGGCATCGACATCATCGAAGGCGTGGCCGTGCAGGGGTTCGAGACCAACGGCGCCGGTATCACCGTGCATCTCGCCGACGGCGCGACGCTGAAGGCCCGGCTGCTGGTCGCCGCTGACGGCGTCAACTCGAAGCTGCGCGACATGGCCGGCATCAAGACGGTGAAGTGGGAATATGGCCAGTCCGGCATCGTCTGCACGGTGGCGCATGAACGCCCGCACAATGGTCGCGCCGAAGAGCATTTCCTGCCGGCCGGCCCCTTCGCCACATTGCCGCTCAAGCCCGGCGAGGACGGCACCAACCGCTCGTCGATCGTCTGGGTCGAGCGTACGCCCGACGCCGAGAAGCTGGTGGCCGGTGACGATCTCCTCTTCGAACACGAACTCGAACAGCGCTTTGGCCTGAAGCTTGGCGAAATCCGCGTCGCCGACAAGCCGCGCGCCTGGCCGCTCGGCTTGACCATTGCGCGTGCCTTCGTCGCACCCCGCATCGCGCTCGCCGGCGATGCCGCCCACGGCATCCACCCGATCGCCGGCCAGGGCCTCAATCTCGGCTTCAAGGATGTCGCAGCCCTTGCCGAGGTGATCGTCGAGGCCGACCGGCTCGGCCAGGATATCGGCGCGCTCGACGTGCTCGAGCGCTACCAGCAGTGGCGCCGCTTCGACACGGTGCAGATGGGTGTCACCACCGACGCGCTGAACCGGCTGTTTTCCAACGATATCGGCCCGCTGCGCACCGTCCGCGACATCGGCCTCGGCCTCGTCGAACGCATGCCGCGCCTGAAGGAATTCTTCATCCGCCAGGCGTCGGGACTGTCCGCCGGCACGCCAAGACTGTTGAAGGGCGAGGCGATTTGACCCGCCGCCAGCATCCCCAACGTCGTCATCCTTGGGCGTAGCGACGCGAAGCGGAGCGAAGACCCAAGGATCCATGCCGCGACCTTGGCTGAAGAATGCAGCGGAGCAGAATTCTGCACCGTGGTGACGCGTTTGAGTCGCGGCATGGCAACTGTGTTCATGCGAAAGCTTTTTTATCACGGATGATGGCGTTTAGGACGACGAGGAGCTTCCTTGCGACGGCGATGATAGCCTTCTTCTTTGACGCTGAGCGAGCTGCGATGGCGC
>NZ_RZRT01000094.1:0-14107 GCF_003998295.1 Mesorhizobium sp. M7A.F.Ca.US.011.01.1.1 | reverse complement strand
TTCAGGTTGATGGTTCACCGGTGGGAAGGGACCGAGCCATGCCACGGCCTGTCCTCGAAAGGACGACCAGGATCCCCTCGGTCTCCTTCCCACTTCAGACATAGCATGGGAACAACACACAGGATCCTCGGGTCTGCGCGTCCGCTTCGCTTCCGCTCCGCCCGTGGATGACGAAGTCGCGCAGAACTTTCACTCATGCCGATGCCCAAAATGCCTCGCCGCAACCCCGACATGCGTATGCCGTTCATGCGCCTCGAAACGCTCCGTCTCGCTGACATCATTCACCGCCTCGTTCGGCCACCAGGTGCCGCCGATAACGATGCCTTCCGACACCAGCCTCTGGTCGGCGACCAATGACGCGCCTACCGCATCGACAAAGGTGAAGCGGCCCGGGCGCTGCCGGAGCACGGCGACATCGCCGACGGTGCCCACCGCCAGCGTGCCGAGATCAGGCCGCGCGATCGCCCGCGCCGGCGCTTGCGTGGCGGCGCGCAGGACCTCGACCAGCGGCATGCCGAGCGCCAGCAGCTTCGACATGCAGACCAGGATGTCGAAGGCCGGACCGTCGACGCAGTAGAGATGCACGTCGCTCGAGATCACGTCCGGGGCCAGCCCTTCCTTAAGCATGGCGCGGGCGACGGCGAAATCGAACGAGCCCATGCCGTGGCCGATGTCGAAGATGACGCCGCGCTCGCGCGCCAGCCGCATGTCCGGCCGCACCGCGCCGGAAGCGAATACCGGCGCATTGGGGAAAGGCCGGAAGCAATGGGTGAGGATGTCGCCCTTGCGCAGGCGCGGCAAGACTTCCGAGCGGCCGGGCGGCGGCTCGTCGATATGCGCCATCAGCGGCAGGCCAGCCTGGTCGGCGGCTTCCAGCGCCAGATCGACGGGCGCGATGCCGCTGGTGCCGCCGGCATGCTTGCCGGAGCGGACTTTTACGCCGACCACGACATCGCGGTGCTCGCGCACTGCTGCCACAACCTCGCGCGGTTCGCAGAGCCGGAGATCGCTGCACTCGCCGACCGACACCGTCTGCGAGAAGCCGAAAATGCCGGCAAAGGAAATGTTGACATAGGCCAGGATGCGGACCTTCGAGCGCTCCATGACGTGGCGGCGGAAACCGAGGAAGTTGCCGGCGCCCGCACTGCCCGCATCGATGAAGGTGGTGGTGCCGCTCTTTGCGGCCAACCTATCGGCATCGACGCCGAGCGAGGTGCCGCCCCAATAGACGTGGCTGTGCAGGTCGACGAGGCCTGATGTGACGATGCAGCCGTTGGCATCGACGACCTGCGCGGCGCTGGTCACCGGAATATCGGCATCGATCGCGGCGACCCGGCCATTGGCAATGGCGACATCACGCGGCGCATCGATGCCGGCCGCCGGATCGATCAGCCGTCCACCCTTCAGCAGGAGGTCGAATTGCATGGGGGGAACCTCCGCTTCGTGTCGTCTATCAGACCGGTCTGTATGCGACCGCCTCGACTTCGATCTTGATGTCGATCATCAGCCGCGATTCGACCGTGGTGCGGGCCGGCGGGCTCTTCGGGAAGTGCCTGGCATAGACCGCATTGAAGGCGCCGAAATCGCGTGCATCCTCCAGCCAGATCGTCGTCTTGACGACATCGTCAAGGGTGCAGCCGGCGAGCGCCAGTGCGGCCTTGATATTGGCGAGCACCTGCTCGGTCTGTTCCGTTATGCCGCCCTTGACCACGATGCCGTCGCTGCCGACGGGAACCTGGCCGGAGACATAGACGAGATCGCCGGCGCGCACGGCGGGCGACAGCGGCACATGCGACGTTCCAAAACACTGTTTCGGCAAGGGAAGGCCTCCTCTGATGACAGGGCGGGGCGCCATGACAGCGCCCGCTTCGATCGACATTTACCCCGATCGGGGCGATCCTCATAGAGGCCTTGTTGGAAAGCAACATTCCACAGAATTCATGTTGCTTTATTACAGAAGCGCTTGCATCGTGCGCTCTGGCGGCCCGCCTTGCAGCCGCAACGCACAGACGCATTTGCCAGACCGGAGACAGCAGCAATGACCTACGACAAGAACCCGTTTCCGGCAGGCGACGCCGATCGCCACGCGCTCTGGGAAATGCTGGTGCGGCGCGACATCGATGCTTTCATCGGCCAGGACTGGCCGATGGTCGAGAATGATTTCGTCGCCGAAAGCTTCTTCGGCATGCACGCGCATTTCCTGAGCAATGCCGATGCCTGGCGACTGCAGTTTCCGCGGTTGGAAATCTATCGCGACGAGTGGCTGCGCCAGGCCAAGGAGACCGCGGCGACCAAATTCGCCGAGCCGCTGCGCGAGGCGCTGTTTCGCGTCACCAACATGCGCGACATCGATGTCGACGGCGACCGCGCCGTGCTGCACAAGAAATTCGACGGCTCGGTTGCCAAGGCGGACGGCAGCGTCGATCGCTTGAAATGGCAGACGCTGTATTTCTGCAGCAAGGTCGGCGGCAGCTGGAAGATCGCCGGCTTCGTCGGCTACATGCCGCATCCGCTCGGCAGCTAGAACCACCGATCACGAGAGCGCAGGGTGGGTCGGGCCGAACGTGCGGCCCGGCATCGCGCCCGCCATCAGCGCGCCGTTGAGCAGCAATGGCGGATGCAAGGCGCCACATTCCATCAAACGCACCGCCAGGCATTCGCAATGCGTTTTGCGCGCCATTCTTACGAATTTGTATGCCGCCGGACAGGCCGGTGTGAACTCGTTTGCTTACGATGCGCGGGGTGGATCGCCACCGCCCCGCCGCAACCGTCGACCTCTGGACTTCAGCCATGCTCGCGCCCAACAGGCAACAACCCGCCGCACCGAGCCACAGCAGGGTTCCCGACGTCACCCTCGACTTCTGGCTGGTCAAGCTGATGGCGGTCACCACGGGCGAGACCGCAGCGGATTATCTTGCCGACACACTCGGGCTTGGGCTGACCGCCACCTCGCTGATCATGACCGGCATCCTGACCGCGGCCCTTGTCCTGCAGTTTGCGCAGAAGCGTTACGTGCCGTGGGCCTACTGGCTGGCGGTGGTGCTGATCAGCATCGTCGGCACGCTGGTGACGGACAACCTCGTCGACAATTTCGGCGTGCGCCTGCAGACGGCAACCATCGCCTTCTCGGTCGCGCTCGCTGCGACATTCGCGGTCTGGTACGCCAGCGAACGGACGCTATCGATCCACACCATCTTCACCACCAGGCGCGAGATCTTCTATTGGCTGGCGATCCTGCTGACCTTCGCGCTCGGCACCGCCGCTGGCGACCTCGTCGCCGAAAGCTTCGACATGGGCTACCTCGCGACGGGGCTGCTGTTCGGCGGCGTCATCGCGCTGATAGCGCTCGCCTACTGGCTGCTCAGTCTCGACGGCATCCTGGCCTTCTGGCTCGCCTATATCCTGACGCGGCCGCTCGGCGCTTCGTTCGGCGACCTGCTGTCGCGGTCGGCCAGGCATGGCGGCCTAGGTCTCGGCACCATCTTCACCAGCCTGCTCTTCCTTGGCTGTATCATTGCCCTCGTCCTGCACATGACCCTGAAGGGCGACGAGGCCGATGAGATCCTGCTGGAATCGGATTGACCTCAGCGTGTGCGTGCGCTGACCAAGTGCAGAGCAGAATGGAAGTTTTCTTCAGTAGCGATCCTTCACACCCCCCTCTGGCCTGCCGGCCATCTCCCCCGCAAGGGGGGAGATTGACTGTACCTCCGCTTTCGCCAATCTCGAATGTTGCAAGAGTTGCAAGAGGGGTGGGGGGATCGAAGCTGCCGATCTCCCCCCTTGCGGGGGAGATGCCCGGAAGGGCAGAGGGGGGTGCTGTCCCGCGGACGTCGGGTTCCGCATCGCTACGCGGCTCGGAGATGTCACGGCATCCCAAGGACGAAGCCAGGAAAGCTTCCGCCAATCGCGAATGTATGACGAAAGCGCCACCATACCTGCGCCTTCGTGACATCCTAGGAACAAGCCTGTGCCGGTGATAGCCTCTCCATCTCGGCAACGGACCGGACCTTTCATGCGACTGCTTCTCGTCGAGGACGACCACAGGACGGCCGACTATATCGTCAGGGGACTGACCGAGGCCGGCCATGTCTGCGACCTCCTGCGCAACGGACATGACGCGCTGTTCGCGGCGACCCGGGGCAATTACGACGTGATCATCGCCGATCGGATGATCCCCGGCCTCGACGGCCTGTCGATGATCAAGGCGGTGCGCGCCGCGGGCGTACGGACGCCGGCGATCTTTCTCACCTCGGTCGGCGGCATCGACGACCGCGTCGAGGGGCTGGAGGCCGGCGGCGACGACTATCTGGTCAAGCCCTTCGCCTTTTCCGAACTTCTCGCCCGCATCAACGCGCTTGGCCGGCGGCCAGCGGCGCAGGAGCAGAAAACCGTCCTGCGGGTCGCCGACCTCGAAATGGACTTGATCATGCGGCGGGTCACTAGGCAGCGCCAGCCGATCGACCTGCAGCCGCGGGAATTCAGCCTGCTGGAAGTGCTGATGCGCGGCGAAGGCCGTGTCATCACCCGCACCATGCTTCTGGAGCGCGTCTGGGATTTTCATTTCGATCCCAGGACCAGCGTCGTCGAGACCCATATCAGCCGGCTGCGGGCCAAGGTCGACAAGCCTTTCGAAACCCAGCTCATCCACACCGTCCGCAACACAGGCTACAGCCTGCACGCGCCGTCATGACCGGAACATGGTCCCGCCTGCTGCGCAGCACGCCGTTTCGGCTGGCCCTGACCTTCGCCTTCCTGTTCGTGCTGGCCTTCGTCCTGTCGGGCGCCATCGTCTACCAGATGATGAGCGCCGATCTTGCCGAGCGGCTCGACGACACCATCAAGGAGACCTACGCGGTGGTCGCCGCGACCTATGCCGAGAACGATCTCAAGGAGCTGGTTGAGACCGTCGGCAGCCACTCCCTGCGCAGCCCTAGGAAGGAGCAGCTGTTTTCGCTGACCGACGCGACGGGCAATCGCCTGGCCGGCAACTTCACCGCGGCAGGGCTTCCCGACGGCTTCTCGATGTTCGACGCCGAAATGCCCGGCGTGCCGCCCGGCGCCGAGTACCGCGCCTATTCCGGCCCGGTCGGCGGCAACACCCTGACCGTCGCCTTCAGCCTTTCCGAGACCGAGGAGCTGGAGAGGATCGTGCTGATGAGCTTTGGCTGGGGAACCCTGATCATCACCGGACTGGCGGTCGCCGGCGGCGCCCTGCTGGCCTCGCGAGTCCAGCGCCGTCTCGACGGCATTGCCGCCACCATGGTGGATGTCTCGCATGGACGGTTGGACACCCGCATTCCGCTGACCGGCAAGGGCGACGACATCGACATCGTCTCCAGCCAGGTCAATGCCGCGCTCGACCGCCTGTCGGCACTGGTCGAAGGCATGAAACAGGTCAGCGCCAACATCGCCCACGACCTGAAGACGCCGCTCAACCGGTTGCAGATGATCCTCGACACCGCATCGGAAAAGAATCTGTCGGGCCAGAAGATCGCCGCTGAACTGGCCGAGGCGCATGCCGAGAGCCTGCAGATCAACGAGACCTTCGATGCGCTGCTGCGCATCGCGCAGATCGAAGCCGGCGCGCGCCGGGCGCGGTTCACCGATGTCGATCTGGGCGAGGTGCTGCAAACCATCGCCGAGATCTATGCCGATGTTGCCGAGGACGACGGAAAGTCGCTGTCGTTGGCGCAACCACAGGAAACGACGGACCGGATCCATGGCGATCGCGAGCTGTTGACGCAGATGTTCGCCAATCTGGTCGAGAACGCGCTGCGCCATTGTCCATCGGGCACGACGATAAAGCTGTCGGCGGCGCGCCAGGGCGAACGCGTCGTTGCCGGTGTCGCCGACAACGGTCCCGGCATTCCCACCGACGAACATGAAAAAGTGTTTCAGCGGCTTTATCGGCTGGACCACAGCCGGTCGACACCGGGCAGCGGGCTGGGTCTCAGCCTTGTCAGGGCCATCGCCGACCTGCATGGCGCATCGATTAGGCTTGAGGATTGTCGGCCTGGCCTTGAGGTGGCGGTGAGCTTTCCGCCGGCGCTGGATTGGTAGGCGAAAGCCGAAATGACGGCCAATCTCCCCCCTTGCGGGGGAGATGCCTGGCAAGGCAGAGGGGGGTGCTGTCCCGCCGACATGACCCCATCGGTGGGTTCACGTCGCACAACTGGCCGAGGCTGGCGATCCTGCACACCCCCCTCTGGCCTGCCGGCCATCTCCCCCGCAAGGGGGGAGATTGGCAGCGTCGACCCTCACCGATCAATCCGCGTCGACAGGATGATCGACGACAGGGTCCGCTCGACCCCGTCCATGGCGCCGATCTGGTCGAGCAGCATGTCGAGGTCGCGGATCGACGGCGCGTCGACGATGACGATCATGTCGAAATTGCCGCTGACCGAATGCAGCGTCCTGACCGTCGCCAGGGCGCGCAGGCCGCGCACCACCTTGTCGGCGAGCTTGGGCGTCACGGTGAGCAGCACATGCGCCCGCACCAGCCCCTGCTCGTAGTCCGGCGCCAGCCGCACGCCGTAGCCTGATATGATGCCGCGCTGTTCCAGCCGTTCGATCCGGCTCTGAACCGTGGTCCGCGAGACGCCAAGCCGCCGCGCCAGTTCGGCGGTCGAGGCGCGCGCATTCTCGCGCAGCAGGGAAAGCAGGGCCTGTTCGGCGTCACTGAGCATTTCGACGGTTCTTCTCGGCGGACTGACCAACAGATGGCTTCGTTCCGAACAAAACCACGCTTCCATTCGACGGGCAAGCTGCGAATCTGTGCTCACAATCAGTGAGGGATCGGTCATGAAGAAAATTGTCGTTGTCGGCGCCGGAAAGATCGGCTCGACCATTGCCGAGATGCTCGCCGCCACGGGGGATTATCAGGTCACGCTCGTCGACCGTTCGGCAGCACAGCTCGCTTCCGCCGAACTGCCGGCCACGGTTGCGACGCTGGAGCTCGACATCGAAGCATCGGGCACGCTTGAAGCAGCACTCGCCGGCAAGTTCGCGGTGCTCAGCGCCGCTCCCTTCCATCTGACCACCCGTATTGCCGAGGCAGCGGCCAGTTCCGGCGTACACTATCTCGACCTGACCGAGGACGTCGTCTCGACCCGCCGCGTCAAGGAATTGGCGGTTTCGGCCAGAAACGCCTTCATTCCGCAATGCGGCCTGGCCCCGGGCTTCATCTCGATCGTCGCCAACGATCTCGCCAGCCGTTTCGATTCGCTGGAGAGCGTGCGCATGCGCGTCGGCGCTTTGCCGCAATACCCGTCCAATGCGTTGAACTATAATCTGACCTGGAGCACCGACGGCGTCATCAACGAATATTGCGAGCCCTGCGAGGCGATCGTCGAGGGCGAACTGGTCGAGGTGCCGCCACTGGAGGAGCGCGAGGAATTCTCACTCGACGGCGTCACTTACGAAGCCTTCAACACCTCCGGTGGGCTCGGCACGCTGGCCGAGACGCTGAAGGGCAGAGTGCGCACGCTGAACTACCGCACGATCCGCTATCCCGGCCACGCCGCGATCATGAAGGCGCTGCTCAACGACCTTGGCCTGCGCCACCGCCGCGACGTGCTGAAAGACATTTTCGAGAGCGCCCTGCCGGCGACGCTGCAGGACGTGGTCATCGTCTTCGTCACCGTCTCGGGCCGCAAGAACGGCCGCCTGCTGCAGGAGACCTACGCCAACAAGATCTACTCGAAGCGTATCGGCGACACGGTGCACAGCGCCATCCAGATCACCACCGCGTCCGGCATCTGCGCCGTGCTCGACATGCTGGCCGACGGCAGCCTGCCGGCGACGGGTTTCATCAAGCAGGAAGACATCGCGCTCGACGCGTTTCTAGCCAACCGCTTCGGCCGGGCTTATGCGCAGCACGAGATGGTGAGCCGGCTGGCGAGCTGAAGCGGCTGAGCGTAATCTCCCCCCTTGAGGGGGAGATGTCGCCGAAGGCGACAGAGGGGGTCGCCTCGCGTGAAGCGCCAAACCTCCATCTGTCGCAAGGAGGTCGCATCCGGTCGAACCGACCCCCTCTGGCCTACCGGCCATCTCCCCCTCAAGGGGGGAGATCACCTCCCTAAATATGCAGCGCGTGGCCCAGCGCCTTCAGCGCTGCTTCCTGGAACCCCTCGCCTTGCGTCGGATGCGCATGGATGGTGCCGGCAATGTCCTCCAGCCGCGCGCCCATCTCCAGCGCCAGCCCGAACGCCGCCGCCAGTTCCGACACGCCCTGCCCAACCGCCTGGATGCCGAGCACCAGATGGTTGTCGGCCCGCGCCACGACGCGGACAAAGCCGTCCTCGCCCAGCTTGGTCATCGCCCGGCCGTTGGCGGCGAACGGGAATAGGCCGATCTTGACCTCGCCGCCGAGTGCCTTGGCCTCTTCCGGCGACAAGCCTGCCGTCACCAGTTCCGGATCGGTGAAGCAGACGGCGGGTATCGAGCGCTTGTCCCAGTTGCGCTTGTGACCGGCGATGATCTCGGCGACCATCTCGCCCTGCGCCATCGCCCGGTGCGCCAGCATCGGTTCGCCGGTGACGTCGCCGATGGCAAAGATGCCGCGCATCGAGCTGCGGCACTGGTCGTCGATGCGGATGAATTTACCCGCCATATCGAGATCGATCTGCTCAACCCCCCAGCCTTCGGTCACCGGCTTGCGCCCGACCGTGACCAGGATCTTGTCGGCCGGAACCTTGGCGCTCTTGCCGTCCGCCGTCTCGACCAGCAGCGCATCGCCCTTGGTCGACAGCCCCTTGGCCTTGGCGCCCACCATCACCTCGACGCCCAGTGCAGTGAGCCGCTTGACGACCGGCCGGGTTAGCTCCGCGTCATACTGCGCCAGCACGCGCGCCAAGGCCTCGACCACGGTGACTTTGGCGCCCATCTTGGCGAAGGCCATGCCGAGTTCCAGTCCGATATAGCCGCCACCAACGACGGCAATTTTTTTTGGCACCTCACCGAGCGCCAGCGCCTCGGTTGACGAAATCACCGGGCCGCCAAAGGGCAGGAACGGCAATTCGACCGGCGCCGAGCCGGTGGCGATGACGATCGCCTCGGCGCGGATGACTTGGCTTCCCGTCTCGGTCTCGACCTCCACAGTCTTGCCGTCGCGAAAGCTCGCCCAGCCATGCACGGTCTTCACCCCCGCCTTCTTGAGCAGGCCGGCGACGCCGCTGTTGAGCCGGCTGACGATGCCGTCCTTCCAGGCGACTGTTTTGGCAAGGTCGAGCGTTGGTGCGGTGACCGAAATGCCGAGCGGGCTGTTGCCGCCTTCCATGTGCGACACCTTCTCGAACTCCTCGGCCGCATGGATCAGCGCCTTGGACGGGATGCAGCCGACATTGAGGCAAGTGCCGCCCGGTTTGCCGGCTTCGACGATCACCGTGTCGACGCCGAGCTGCCCGGCACGGATGGCGCAGACGTAACCACCGGGACCGGCGCCGATGACGAGCAGCTTGCAGGAGATTTCTTTCATGTTGGCATCCTAACTATTTGTCGCGCCTGCTCGAAAAGAGCGCTCTGCAGCGATCCTTCGCGCCGCCCTTGAAGCGCGTAATCTCCCCCCTCGAGGGGGAGATGTCGCCGAAGGCGACAGAGGGGGTCGCCGGGCGTAGAGCGCCAGCCTGCATCTGTCGCGCAAGGCGGTCGCGTCCAGTCGCACCGACCCCCTCTGGCCTGCCGGCCATCTCCCCCTCGAGGGGGGAGATTACGCGCTCCACTGCTTTCGCTAACTTTCAACATTGTAAGAAGAAAACCAGCCCGACAGAGCAGAGGGGACACTGTCTCGCCGACATCTCCATCTCCCCCTCAATCCACGAAAATCAGCGCCGGCGTTTCCAGCAGCGTCTTGATCCGCTGGATGAACACCGCCGCGTCCCAGCCGTCGACCACGCGATGGTCGAAGCTCGACGACAGGTTCATCATCTTGCGCGGGATGAACTGGGTGCCGTCCCACACCGGCCGCACCATCATCTTGTTGACGCCGATGATCGCAACTTCCGGATGGTTGATGACCGGCGTCGTCGCCACGCCGCCCATGGCGCCGAGCGAGGTGATGGTGATGGTCGAGCCGGACAGCTCGTCGCGTGTCGCGGTGCCGGACTTGGCCGCCTCGGCCAGCCTGACGACCTCGGCGCCGCAATCCCAGATGTCGCGCGCCTCGGCATGCCTGACCACCGGCACCACCAGCCCCGACGGCGTCTGCGCCGCGATGCCGATATGGATGCCGCCATGCTGGTGGATGATGCCGGCCTCGTCGTCGAACAGCGAATTGAGATTGGGCTGGTCTGATATCGCCTTGACCATCGCCCGCATCAGGAACGGCAGCAGCGTCAGCTTCGGCCGCTCCACGCCACCCTGACCTGGGCGCTTCTCCTTGTTGAGCGCGGCGCGCAGATCCTCCAGCGCGGTGACGTCGATTTCCTCGACATAGGTGATGTGCGGGATGCGCGACTTCGACAGCGTCATCTTCTCGGCGATCTTGCGCCTTAAGCCCACCACCTTGATGTCCTGTATCGCATCGTTGCGGGCGAGGCCGGATGCCTTGGCGATCTGCGGTCCGCGGGCCAGGAACGCCTCGATGTCCTCATGGCCGATGCGGCCGGCAGGGCCGGATCCCGCAACCTGCCGGAGATCGATGCCGGCTTCTTTTGCCCGCAAACGAACAGCCGGCGAGGCCAGCGGCTTTTCACCTTCGGGACGCGGCGCGCCGGGGGGCGCGGCACCTCGGGACGTCGGCGCAGTACCCCCACCCCTAGCCCCTCCCCACAAGGGGGAGGGGGATCCCGTCTCTGCTATCCGCGCACTCTTCGCAGCAGTTCCCGCTGGAGGCGAAGCGGACTTTGCTTCGTCCTTGGATACCGTGGCGCGTCCCCCTCCCCCTTGTGGGGAGGGGTTAGGGGTGGGGGTACTCTCAGCCGTGACTTTTGCCGGCGCCGCACCTTTCACATTGCCCTCGCCCGCCACCTTCAGCCGCACGATCGGCGAGCCGATCGCTACCGTGTCGCCGATCTCCGCGCCCAGCCACAGGATCTCGCCATCGACGGGCGATGGGATTTCGACCGTCGCCTTGTCGGTCATCACGGCGGCGAGCACGCTGTCCTCGCGCACGATGTCGCCGATCTTGACGTGCCACTCGACCAGCTCGGCCTCGGCGACCCCTTCGCCGACATCGGGCAGCTTGATGATGTGTTCGCCCATCTCAGGCTCCCATGGTTTCAAGCAAGGCACGGCCGACGCGGGCGGGGCCGGGGAAATAATCCCACTCCTGCGCATGCGGATAGGGCGTGTCCCAGCCGGCAACGCGAGCGACCGGCGCTTCGAGGTGATAAAAACAGTTTTCCTGCACCAGCGCCGACAGCTCGGCGCCGAAGCCCGAGGTCAACGTCGCCTCATGCACGATGACGCAGCGTCCCGTTTTTTTCACCGAAGCGACGATGGTGTCGAGATCGAGCGGCAGCAGGGTCCTGAGATCGATGATCTCGGCATCGATGTCGGTTTCCTCGACCGCGGCCTGCGCGACATACACCATGGTGCCGTAGGCGAGCACGGTGAGGGCCGAGCCCGCCCTGCGGATCGCCGCCTTGCCGAGCGGCACGGTGTAGTGGCCGTCGGCGACCTCGCCCAACTCGTGTTTCGACCAAGGTGTCACCGGCCGGTCGTGATGGCCGTCGAACGGGCCATTGTAGAGCCGCTTCGGCTCCAGGAAGATCACTGGATCGGGATCCTCGATCGCCGCGATCAAGAGCCCCTTGGCGTCATGC
Organism: Mesorhizobium sp. M7A.F.Ca.US.011.01.1.1; assembly: GCF_003998295.1. Lineage (NCBI taxonomy): Bacteria > Pseudomonadati > Pseudomonadota > Alphaproteobacteria > Hyphomicrobiales > Phyllobacteriaceae > Mesorhizobium > Mesorhizobium sp. M7A.F.Ca.US.011.01.1.1. Next base: position 2,345 of record NZ_RZRT01000094.1, on the reverse strand, counting down.
GGGTTGGACGGCACCACCGTCTTCAGCCCCGACACATGGGTAAACAGCGCTTCCGGGCTCTGGCTGTGGGTCTGGCCGCCAAAAATGCCGCCGCCGGTCGGCATGCGCACCACGATCGGACAGGTGAAATCGCCGTTGGAGCGATAACGCAGTCTAGCTGCTTCCTGGGTCAGCTGGTCGTAGGCCGGATACATGTAGTCGGCAAACTGAATCTCCACGCACGGCTTCAAGCCATAGGCGGCCATGCCGATGGCCGAGCCGACAATGCCGGATTCGTTGATCGGCGCATCGAAGCAGCGGCTCTTGCCGTATTTGGCCTGCAAGCCTTGCGTGCAGCGGAAGACGCCGCCGAAGAAGCCGACATCCTCGCCATACACGACGACTTTGCTGTCGCGCGCCATCGACACGTCCATGGCGTCCCGAATTGCCTCGATCATGGTCCGTCTCGGCATGGCTCAGACTCCCGCCTGCTGGCGCTGGCGTCTGAGATGCGGTGGCATCTCAGCATAAAGCCCCTCGAACATGTCGCGCGTCGACGGCTTGCCGCCGGCATGCAGCGTGCCGTGGCTTTCGGCTTCCTTCTGCGCCGCGATCACCGTGTCGAGGATTTCCGCCTCGGCCTGGGCGTGCCGTTCGTCCGACCAGACGCCGAGCGCGATGAGATGGTTCTTCAGCCGCACGATCGGGTCACCGAGCGGCCAGGCGTCGGATTCGGTCTTCGGCCGATAGGCGGATGGATCGTCCGAGCTCGAATGCGCGCCGGCGCGGTAGGTGACATATTCGACCAGCGTCGGCCCGAGATTGCTGCGCGCCCGCTCCGCCGCCCATTTGGCAACGGCATGCACCGCGAGATAATCATTACCGTCGACGCGCAGCGACGGGATGCCGAAGCCAAGGCCTCTCGCCGCGAACGTGCCCGAGCCGCCGCGCGCGATGCCCTGGAAAGTCGAGATCGCCCACTGGTTGTTGACGACGTTGAGCACGACCGGCGCCTTGTAGGTGGAGGCGAACACCAGCGCCGAGTGGAAATCGGATTCGGCCGTCGAGCCGTCGCCGATCCAGGCGGCTGCGATGCGCGAATCGTTCGAGATCGCCGAGGCCATCGCCCAGCCGACCGCCTGGATGTACTGCGTCGCCAGATTGCCGGAGATCGAGAAGAAGCCGTGCTCCTTCGACGAATACATGACCGGCAATTGCCGGCCTTTCAGCGGGTCGGCCTCGTTGGAATAGATTTGGTTCATCATCGTGACCATCGGATAGCCGTGGGCGATGAGCAGCCCCGCCTGGCGATAGGTCGGAAAATTCATGTCGCCCGGCGCCAGCGCCTTGCGGAAGGCGCAAGCCACCGCCTCTTCGCCCAGATGCTGCATGTAGAACGAGGTCTTGCCCTGCCGCTGCGCCATCTGCATGCGCGCGTCGAAGGTCCGCAGCGTCATCATGTGGCGCAGGCCGGCCAGCAGCTCGTCGCTGGAAAGCAGGCCGGCCCAGGGACCGACGGCCTCGCCAGTGCGGTTCAGCACGCGGATGATCGAGAAGGCATGATCGCGGATGGCCCGCGGATCGACATCGATTTCGGGGCGCGCCACCGAGCCGGCCTTGGGGATCGGCACGTTGGAAAAGTCAGGCGTTCCGCCCGGCCGCACTTCCGGTTCCGGAACGTGAAAACGCAACATCCCAGCATCGGCCATGACCTTTGTCCTCCAATGTTGCCTGGTTGGGGATATTTGCACATTCGTGCCGCCAGACCAGTGCGAATTCGTCGGGCAAGCCTGCGGACCTCAGTCCGGCAACGCCGGCCGAACCAGCCTCCCCAGCACCAAGATGAAGATATGTCCGCGAAATTTCTTGTCGATGTTGGGGGATGGCGCGCAATTAGGGAGAAGGTTGGGCTGGGTTTGTCGGAAGATAAGGTGATTGGCGGCAGGACTTGGCACCTATCCACACTTCCGCAGCTCCGGAGGGACAGGAAGGGCGCCAAGGCCGGCAAACTCGCGCCTTTCCTCTCCCCCGTCGATCGGGGGAGAGGTGTCGAGCGAAGCTCGACGGAGTGGGGGTCGACCTCTTCCTCTGATTACCGCTTGCCTGAGTTTTCTGCTCGCCGGGTTGTGCCTGTCTTGCCGCGGCGCGTTTAGCGAATGGCTTCCCCCACTCCGTCGCTGCTTCGCAGCGCCACCTCTCCCCCCTGTTTGGACCGGAGACATCGCGAACAGGTGTGCGGGGACATCGCGAACAGTTTTGTCACTTATCGTCTGCAGAGGTTGAGGTCGACTGTTTCTATTTTCTGATGTCTGAAGAAGGCTTGGAAGACGCCGTCCTTGCCGGTGGGGGTGAAGGCCACGGCTTTC
>NZ_RZRT01000093.1:0-14283 GCF_003998295.1 Mesorhizobium sp. M7A.F.Ca.US.011.01.1.1 | reverse complement strand
GATAGCCGGCATTGGTCTTGCGGCTCGCCTCGTCCAGAAGCCGCAGCCTCGCCTCCTTGATCTGCGGATCGTAGTAGTCGTTGACGTTGTCGATGCCGACGACCTCGTCACCGCGCTCCAGCAGCCGCTTGGCTACGTGATACCCTATGAAGCCGGCAGCGCCGGTGACCAGAACCCTCATCAGAAGCGCCCATCCGTAACATGCCTGGGGAACAGACCCTTGATGTCGTAGATGACGCCCGGGGTCTTGGAGGACATTAGCTGATCTGGTCGCGCGGAGTTACCCTCGCCGTGAGGTGAAGGCAAACCGGTGACAGGAGGCTCAACCAAGATCGATATTCGCACTTACAAACCTTCGGCCTCTTCGTCGTCGAGTATCTGTCACCTCAGCGCACCCTTGCCAGCGCGTGTGGGACGCCGGCTTTGTACCCAACCGAATACAGGCACGGGAGTTCCATTCCTGCACGGAATGGGGTGGGAGAGCCGCACTTCATTGCTGGCGATGCTGAATAGGCGCCATGAACCAGCTTCGCTGATCCTGGCGCTCACCGGCGTGCCCTTCAGCTCCTCAAACCGGGATCCCGTTCGGGAAAAACGAGACTGGCCAATGGACGCCCGATCGTCTCGCTGCTCCAAACGTCCGCTCCTGGCTCTTGGAGCTGTAAGGGGCGCCATGTCGGCTGGATTACCGCCCCCAGACGACGGCATTCTCGTGCCGTTTGATGATGTGCTTCAGATTCTCGAAGGCGGTCGTGACGTGGCCCGCGAAGCGCTCTGCCGCGGGCGAGCGCGGTCCGCTGACCCGGCGCAGGATACCAAGCGAGCGGCTGGGCTGCGGAATTTCATAGGGCAGCACCGTCACCCGGTTTTCCTTGCGCTGCGCGAACACCACGGAGAATGGCAGCACCGCCAGCGCATCGGTTTCGGCAAGGAAGTTGATCACGCTCATCAGCGAGCCTCCCGAATAGCGGACGTTGAGGTCCGACATGCCGATGCTCATCAGGATCATCTGCAGGTCCGACATCAGCGGAGAGCCGGGTAGGGGGGCTACCCAGGGAAAGCTGGTCAGGTCATGCGCCCTGAGGCGACGATTTCGCAGCAGGGGATGGTCGGGCCGGCAAGCCACGACGTTGCGTCCGGGCAAGATTTCGGTGAATTCGAAGCCGGGTCCTAGGTCGAGCACGCCGATCGGCACGATCCCGAGATCGATCTGGTTGCTCTCCAGCGCCGCGACCATCTCGGGCAGGTTCATATAGCTTTGCTGAACGGTGACCTCGGGTTCGAGCTTCTGGAATTCTCCGATCATCCGGCTGATCATCGCATCCATGAAGAAGGGCACGCCGCCGACACGGACGACGCCCTTCGTGCCTTTCATGAAACCCTGGACCGCATCCGACGCCTTGCGCGACGCGGTGATGATCGTGCGGCCCTGCGCCGCCAGCTGGAAGCCGAGCGGTGTCGCCTGCAACGGCCGGCGGCCCTTGAGGAAGAGCGGCTCACCCACCCGCGCCTCCAGCATGGCCAGCGATCGGCTGACCGCCGGCTGGGTCAGGCCCAGCATGGCGGCTCCTTCCGACACGCCGCCTGCATCCAGCACCGCGGCGAGCTGCATAAGATGGCGCTCGTTCAGCTTCATAGCAAAACGCTATACAAGGGACGTCACATCTCATCAAGCACCGCGTCGGGCCGTGCTATTCCGCTTGGCAAGGGGAAGGGAGGCCCCGGCGGAATGCACGGCCAGCACGACCCGAAGCGGGATGAATTCCCCAAGGCGATATCGACGCAGGCCGAGGAATTCTCGCGGCGCCTGACAGCAATGGGCCAGTCCCGCCTGGCGGCGGCGGCGCAGGCTGCGGTGGATGGTTTGCACGCGCTGATCGTGGAGTTGCGGCCCTCCGGCGAGGAATTCCGCCTGGCGATCGATTTTCTGACCGAGGTTGGCCACTATGCCGATGCGCGGCGCCAGGAATGGGTGCTGTTCGCCGACGTCCTGGGCGTGTCTTCGCTGATCGAGGACCAGAACAGCCCGCGCCCCGCCGGGGCGACACCAAACACCCTGGCCGGGCCCTTCTACCGGGCCGATGTGCCGGAGATGGCGCCCGGCGCGAACATCTCGCGCGATCACAAGGGCGAGCCGCTGGAGGTTGCCGGCCGCATCGTCACACTCGACGGCGCGGGGATCGGCGATGCGACGGTCGAGATCTGGCAGGCCAATGCCGAGGGTCTCTACGAGAACCAGGAACCCGACAGACAGCCGGAATTCAATCTGCGCGGACGCTTCCGTACCGATCCGCAGGGACGGTTCCGCTTCGCGACGGTGAAGCCGAAGGGCTACACGCTGCCGTCGGACGGACCGGTCGGTCAATTGATGTCAGCGCTTGGCCTCGGCCTTGAGCGGCCGGCCCATATCCATTTTCGCGTCTCGGCGGAGGGCTTCGAGACGCTGACGACCCACATCTTCGACCGGTCGGACCCTGCGATCGGCCGGGATGCCATCTTCGGGGTCAAACCCGAACTCATGGCCGAGTTCCGCGCGCTGCCGCCCAGTGGAGGAAAACGGAAGCACGCGCTCGACCTCAACCTCGTGCTCTGTCCACAGCGGCGCAGCGATACCGAAACCTCTGGGAGGAGATGACCGATGGCACGTATCAGCGGCTACCACCATTTGACGCTCTCGACCGACAGCGCTCAGGAAGATTTTGATTTCTATACCAAGGCACTCGGCCTGCATTCGGTGAAGCGCACCGTCTTGTTCGACGGCGTCATCCCTGTCTATCACCTCTATTACGGCTCGCCCAACGGCGATGCCTCGACGATCATCACCACCTTCCCGTTCCGCAAGCCAGGCGTCTATGGCCGCCGCGGGTCCAACCAGTCGCGCACCATCATGCAGTCGATTCCCAAGGGGGCCGCGGATTTCTGGGTCGACCGGTTGAACGCGCGCGGCATCGAGGCCGTCAAGATCACTCGTTTTGGCGCCGACCGTGCGGCTTTCGCACATCCCTGCGGCATTCCGCACGAGCTGGTGGAAAGCGACAGGGATACGCGCGCGCCGATCACCAACGAGGCGCAGGGCATCGGCAAGGCGCACGGCATCAAGGGAATATACGGCGCCGTGGTGGCGGTGATGGACCGCACTGCGATGGACGACTTCCTGACCATCGCGTTGCCGCTGGAGAAAGAGGCTGACGACCATGAGGGACTGGTGTTCCGCGTGCCCGACGCGACCGGCGTCGCTCAGCGCGTGGAGGTCATTGTCGACCGCGACAGCCCGCAGGGCACCTGGACGCTGGCGGGCGGTACGATCCACCACCTCGCCCTCAATACCGGCGACGAAGAGAACCAGCTGAAACTGCGCGCTCATATCGAGGGTCTCGGCTTCACGGATATATCGGAGCAGAAGGACCGCAACTACTTCAAGTCCTGCTATGTCCGCTCGCCCGGCGGCGCGCTGTTCGAAATTGCCTGGACCACGCCGGAAGGCTGGGCCAAGGACGAGCCTCCGGGCCAGATCGGCAAGACGCTGGTCTTCCCGCCATGGTTCAAGGACCGTGAGAGCGAATTGCAGGTCGGCCTGGAAGAGGCGGATTTCACGTGAGTTCAGGCAGCGGTCCGCTCCGGCTTGGGCCAAGAGGTCCGGAGGCGAAGGCGATCTGCGTCTTCGTCCACGGCCGCGGCCAATCGCCCGAAGAGATGCAGTCCCATGTGCTGTCGCGGCTATCCGCGTCGGCCGTGGCCTTCATCCTGCCGCGCGCGCCGCTCGGCATCTGGTGGGAGGCGCGTGCCGTCGACCCGTTGACGCCGGTCGCCCGCGCGCAGCTTTCGGATGCGCTCGACCACCTTGCGGCCGCAATGGCCGCGGCGCGGGCTGAACTGCCCGGACTGCCGCTGCTTCTCGCGGGCTTCTCGCAAGGGGCGTGTCTCTCGATCGAATATCTCTGCGCGGGGCTGCCGCCGCCGGACGCTTTGGCGGCCTTCACGGGCTGCCGTGTCGGTGTTCCGGCGGACGAAAGATCCGAGGCCGCGCCAGCCGGAATGCCGATCTATCTTTCCGGCGGCGATGCCGATCCCTGGATACCAGTCTCGGCGTTTGCCGATGCCGCGCAGTCGCTGGGCCGGATTGGCGCGAGCCTGCGGGCCGATCTCTTCCCGGGACGGGGCCATGAGGTCTCGGACGCCGAGGTCGTCATGCTGGGCACGATCCTCGACGACCTCGCGGCCGGGCGCGGCCCGCGCATGGAGGCGGCGCGATGATGGACAGCTTCACCTTTCCGGGCCTGACGACACGGGTGGTCTTCGGTGCCGGCACCATGGCTCGCGTCGAAGAGGAAGTCCGGCGGCTCGGCCATGACAAGGTGATGGTGCTTTCGACACCGCATCAGATGGGCGATGCGGAAAGACTGGCCGTAAGCCTTGGTGGCCTCGCCGCCGGGATCTTTGCCGGCGCGGTCATGCATACCCCTGTCGAGGTCACGGAAAAGGCCGTCGATGCCTTCCGCAGCAGCGGCGCTTCGGCGGTCGTCAGCCTCGGCGGCGGCTCGACCACCGGGCTCGGCAAGGCCATTGCCGTGCGCACGGGCGCCGACCAGGTGGTCATTCCCACCACCTATGCCGGCTCGGAAATGACCGACATCCTCGGCGAGACGGCGGCCGGCGAGAAGACTACCCGCCGCTCGCCGGACATTCGTCCCGAGACGGTGATCTACGACGTCGATCTGACACTGAGCCTGCCGGTAGGCCTCACCGTCACCTCGGCGATGAATGCGATCGCTCATGCGATGGAGGCCTTGTATGCCCCCGATCGCAACCCGGTGATCGTGCTGATGTGCAGGGATGCCATGGTTGCCTTCAAGGACGGCATTCCAAGGCTGATCGGCGACCCGCAGGATCGCGCGGCGCGGACGCAGGCGCTCTATGCGGCGTGGTGCTGCTCGACTGCGCTCGGCTATGTCTCGATGGCGCTGCATCACAAGCTGGCGCATGTCTTCGGCGGCTCGTTCGACACGCCGCATGCCGAGACCCACGCCATCCTGCTGCCGTACACGACCGCCTTCAACGAAACGGCGGTGCCCGATCTGCTGCGCCCGATCGCCGAAGCATTCGGTGGTGGCTCGGCGGGCGGCGGGCTCTGGGATTTCGCCCAGTCGGTCGGCTCTCCGCTGAGCTTGAAGGCGATCGGCATCAAGGAGGCCGATCTCGACCGCGCGGCGGCGATAGCGGTGAAGAATGCCTATGCGAATCCGAGGCCGATCGATCCGGGATCGATAAGGGAACTTCTTCAGGCGGCGTGGAAGGGACGCCGTCCGGGGGCTTGAGAATAAAACAAGAGGGAGGAACTACACATGATCACAAGACGTAGCCTACTGAAAGCCTCGGCGGCGACGGGCCTGGCGCTCGCCGGTTCGCGCCTGGCGACGCCGGCCATCGCGCAAGGCGCCAAGATCCGCCTGGGCTATGTTTCGCCGCAGACCGGGCCGCTCGCCGGCTTCGCGGAGAGCGATGCCTACAACATCAAGGCCTTCCTCGCTTCCGAGGCAGGCAAGAACTTCGATGTCATCGTCAAGGACAGCCAGTCGAATCCCAATCGCGCGGCCGAGGTGGCGAAGAGCCTGATCGTCGATGACGAGATCAACCTGATGCTCGTCGGCTCGACGCCCGAGAACACCAACCCTGTGGCCACCACCTGCGAGGCGGAGGGCGTGCCGGTCATCTCGACGATGGCGCCGTGGCAGCCCTGGTCCATCGGCCAGCAGGGCAGTCCGGCCGATCCGGCCTCGTGGAAGCCTTTCAACTTCGCCTATCATTATTTCTGGGGTCTCGAAGACATCATCGCCGTCTACACCGGCATGTGGAAACAGCTTTCCACCAACGGCAAGGTGGGCGGGCTGTTCCCCAACGATGCCGACGGCAATGCCTGGGGCGACCCGAAGAATGGGTTGAAGCCCGGCCTCGACGCCGCCGGCTTCAGCCTTGCCGATCCTGGCCGCTATCAGAACCTTTCGGACGATTTCACCGCGCAGGTCAACGCCTTCAAGGCGGCCAATGCCGAGATCGTCACGGGTGTAGTCATTCCGCCCGATTTCACCACCTTCTGGAACCAGGCCCGCCAGCAGGGCTTCAAGCCCAAGGCGGTGACGGTCGCCAAGGCGATCCTTTTCCCGCAATCGGTCGAGACGCTCGGCGATGCCGGCCACAACCTCTCGTCCGAGGTCTGGTGGTCGGCCTCGCATCCGTTCAAATCGTCGCTGACCGGCGAAAGCTCGGCGGAACTCGCGGCGGATTTCACCGCCAAGACCGGGCGTCCCTGGGCACAGCCGATCGGCTTTGTCCATTCGCTGTTCGAGGTGGCGGCCAATGTCATGGGCCGCGTTTCGGATCCGACCAATGCCGAGGCGATCGCGGCGGCGATAGCGGCCACCGACATGATGACCGTGGTGGGCAAAGTGGCCTGGAGCGGTGCGGGATTGCCACCTTTCGCCGCGAAGAACGTCTGCAAGACGCCGCTCGTTGGCGGGCAGTGGCGCAAGAAGGCCGGTGGCGGCTTCGATCTGGTGATCGTCGAAAACGCCGGCGCTTCCGAGATACCCACCGCCGGCAAGATGGAAGCCCTGGCCTGACGCTGCCGAGGGCGGCTGATACCGCCGCCCTCGTTCGGCGCGACCCAAGGATGACAGTGATGATACTCAGGCTGGAAAACGTTTCGAAGTCCTTCGGCGCTTTGAAGGTTGCGGATTCCGTGACCGTCAGCGTGCCGCGCGGCGAAGCGCTGGGTATTATCGGCCCGAACGGCGCCGGAAAATCGACCCTGTTCAACCTGATCACCGGCAACTTGTTTGCAAATGAGGGTCGCATCGAATTGCTCGGCCGCGACGTGACCCGTGCTCCGGCGATGGAGCGGGTGCGCATGGGCGTTGGCCGCAGCTTCCAGATTCCGCAGCCTTTCGAGGGGCTGACCGTGTTCGAAAATCTCCTGACCGCCGCCGCCTTCGGCCGCGGCGGACGCGAGGCCGAGATGGTCGACGATTGCGCGCGCATCCTCGAGGAGACTGAGCTTTTGAGGAAGGCCAATGTCGTGGCCGGCTCGCTGAGCCTTCTCGACCGCAAGCGCCTCGAACTCGCCCGCGCCTTGGCGACAGGCCCTGAGCTTCTGCTCCTGGACGAGATCGCGGGCGGTCTGACGGAGGGCGAATGCAAGGCGCTGGTCGCGACGATCAGAGCCATCCACGCCAGGGGAACGACCATCATCTGGATCGAGCATGTGCTGCATGCCCTGACGTCGGTGGTCGAGCGGCTTCTGGTGCTGGATTTCGGGCGTGTGATCGGGATCGGTGCGCCCGATGAGATCATGGCCTCGAAGGCGGTTCGCGAAATCTATCTGGGGCTCGAAGTCTGATGCTGGAAACGCGCGGCCTCACCGCGAATTACGGCCAGTTCCGTGCGCTGTTCGGCGTCGATATCACTGTCGCGGTGGGAGAATGCGTAGCGATCATCGGCGCCAATGGCGCCGGCAAATCCACGCTGATGCGCTCGATCACGGGCGTGATCGGCAACGAGCCCGGCATGGTGCTGCACAGGGGCGAGCCGATTGGCGCGTTGTCTTCGGCCGAGATCATGAAGCGCGGCATCGCCATGGTGCCGGAAGGACGCCGGCTGTTCCCTTCGCTTACCGTCGAGGAAAACCTGCTGGTCGGTGGGCAGGCGCGCAAGGTGCCGGGGCCGTGGAACCTCGACGCCGTCTATGACCTTTTTCCGATCCTGCGCGAGCGGCGCAAGAGCCCCGGCACCGCGCTCTCGGGCGGCCAGCAGCAGATGGTGGCGATCGGCCGGGCGCTGATGTCGAACCCCGAATTGCTGCTCTGCGACGAGATCAGCCTCGGCCTGGCGCCGGTCGTCATCCGCGATATCTACGCAGCCCTTCCCAGGATCCGCCAAGGAGGCGCCGCGATCGTGCTGGTGGAGCAGGATATCGGCAGGGCGCTGGCGGTGGCCGATCGCGTCTACTGTATGATGGAGGGTCGCGTCACGCTGGCCGCCAGGGCGGCCGAGGTCACGCGCGATGACATCCATTCCGCCTATTTCGGAGTGGCGGCATGACGCGGCAACCGAAGCTCTGTCATCTGCTCGCGCAGCGCTCTTATGGCCTGATCGAGGTGGCGCGGCGATGATCTGGCTGGACACCCTCGTGCAGGGGATTCTGCTGGGCGGGCTCTATGCCCTGTTCGCAGCGGGGTTGAGCCTCGTCTTCGGCATCATGCGGCTGGTGAACCTTGCCCATGGCGACCTCATCATTCTTGCCGCCTACCTGGTGTTGATGGGCGTCACGCTGCTCGGCCTGTCGCCCTGGATCGCTGCCTTGATTGCCATGCCGGTGATGTTCGGGCTCGGCTGGCTGCTGCAGGCCGCCGTCTTGAACCGCGTGCTGGGCAAAGACATCCTGCCGCCGCTTCTCGTCACGTTCGGCCTGTCGGTCGCCCTGCAGAATGGGCTGCTCGAGCTCTTCTCCGCCGACAGCCGCCGCATCCCGGTGGGCGCGTTGGAGGGGGCATCGCTCGATCTCGGGTTGGTTACGGTGGGGATCATGCCGTTGATGACTTTTGCCTCGGCGATCGTGATGATCATTGCCCTGAACGGGCTCTTCTACCACACCGCCCTCGGCCGTGCCTTCCGCGCCACCTCGGACGATGCCGTGACCGCTGGGCTAATGGGGATAGAGCCGAAGCGGATTTTCGCGATCGCCACCGGGATCGCAATGGTCGTGGTGACACTGGCGGCGCTCTATCTCGGCATGCGCGCTAACTTCGATCCATCGATCGGACCGGCGCGGCTGATCTATGCCTTCGAGGCAGTGATCATCGGCGGCCTCGGCAGCCTGTGGGGAACGCTTGCCGGCGGGATCATCATCGGCGTGGCGCAGACGTTCGGTGCGGCGCTCAATCCGGAATGGCAGATCCTGGCCGGCCACATCGCCTTCCTGGCCGTGATGCTGCTCAAGCCGCGCGGGCTTTTTCCGCGGGCAGTGGATTGAGGGGCGGCATGTATCGACTGACAACCCGCACCCGCGCCGGCACCGTGACCGCGATCACGGTGCCGATCTTGATCGTCGCCGCGCTCGCGCTGCCTGCCGTGGCTTCGCGTGGCGTCATACAGGATCTATTCTTCATCCTCACCATGCTGACGCTGGCGCAGATATGGAACCTGCTGGCGGGCTATGGCGGCCTGGTGTCGGTGGGCCAGCAGGCTTTCGTTGGCATCGGCGCCTATGCGATATTCGCCGGCGTGATCCTGCTCGGCTGGAATCCGGTCCTGGCGATCCCGCTGGGCGGCCTTGCAGCGCTGGTGCTGGCGGTTCCGACGGCCTTCTTCGCGTTCCGTTTGCAGGGCGCCTATTTCGCCATCGGCACTTGGGTGATCGCCGAAGTGACGCGCCTGCTGGTCGCGCAGTGGAAGGCGCTCGGCGGCGGCACCGGCACTTCGCTGCCGCGCGAGGCGACGAGCAGCATCCTGGGCACCGATGCGGTCCGGGCGCTGTTCGGGGTCCGCGAGGCCGCGGCACGCGATGTCATGGCCTACTGGCTGGCTTTGGCGCTGCTCGTGGCCGTGACGGGAGGCATTTATTGGCTGCTGCGCAGTCGCCTCGGCCTGGCGCTGGCGGCCGTGCGCGACAATGTCGACGCGGCGCAATCGGTGGGCGTCGATACCGGCCGGCTCAGATGGGCGGTCTTTCTGATCGCCGCGGCCGCCACCGGGCTGACCGGCGCGCTGATCTTCCTGCAGACGGCCCGCATCTCGCCGAGCGCGGCCTTTGCCGTCACCGACTGGACCGCCAACGTCATCTTCATTGTCGTCATCGGCGGCATAGGCACCATCGAGGGGCCGATCCTCGGTGTGCTGGTCTTCTTCGCGCTGCGCTCGGCGCTGGCCGACTACGGCAGCTGGTACTTGATGACACTCGGCCTCATCGCCGTCGTCGTGATGCTTTTTGCGCCAAAGGGGCTGTGGGGGCTGATTGCGTCCCGCAAGGGCCTGCACCTGTTTCCGGTTCGCCGCAGGCTGACCGGTTCGAAGATCAAGGGAGGAATTTGATGGCGGATATCGAAACCGACGTGCTGATCGTCGGCACTGGCCCAGCCGGCTCGGCCACCGCCGCGCTGCTGTCCAGCTACGGCGTCGCCAACATGATCGTCAATCGCTATCGCTGGTTGTCGAACACGCCGCGTGCCCACATCACCAACCAGCGCACGATGGAAGTGCTGCGCGACCTTGGGCGGGAGGTAGAGGCCGAGGCCATGATGCACGCCTCCCCGCAGGAGCTGATGGGCGAGAACGTGTTCTGCGAAAGCCTGGCCGGCGAGGAGATCGGCCGCATGAAGAGCTGGGGCGTCCACCCGCTCTCGAAGGCCGAACATCTGCTGTCGTCGCCCTGCTTCATGAACGATCTGCCGCAGACCTTCATGGAGCCGATCCTGTTCAAGTCGGCCTGCGCCCGCGGCACGCAGGCACGCATGAGCACGGAATATGTCAGCCATGTCCAGGATGCGGACGGCGTGACCACGACCTGCCGCGATCGGCTGTCGGGCAAGGATTTCACCGTGCGGTCGAAGTTCCTCGTCGGCGCCGACGGCGGCAACTCGCTGGTGGCCGAGCATCTGGGCCTGCCGCTCGAGGGCAAGATGGGCGTCGGCGGCTCGATGAACATCCTGTTCAGGGCCGATCTCTCGAAATATGTCGCCCACCGGCCGAGCGTCCTCTATTGGGTCATGCAGCCCGGCGCCGACGTCGGCGGCATCGGCATGGGTCTCGTTCGCATGGTGCGGCCGTGGGACGAATGGCTGATCGTCTGGGGTTACGACATCAACCAGCCGCCGCCGGACGTGACGCCGGAACTGGCCACCAGCGTCGCGCGTCAACTGGTCGGAGATCCCGCGCTCGAGATCGAGCTCCTGGGCGCCAACACCTGGACCGTGAACAACTGCTTCGCCACGCACATGCAGAAGGGGCGGGTGTTCATCATGGGCGATGCCGCGCACCGGCATCCGCCCTCGAACGGGCTCGGCTCGAACACGTCGATCCAGGACGGGTTCAACCTCGCCTGGAAGCTTGCCAAGGTCATCAAGGGGCAGGCGGGGGTCGGGCTTCTGGACAGCTTCTCGGCTGAGCGCGCGCCGATCGCGCGCCAGATCGTGACGCGCGCGAACCAGTCCATCGCCGAGTTCGGACCGATCTTCGAGGCGCTCGGCATGGATGGCGGCGTCGATCACGACAAGATCCAGAGGAACATGGAGGCTCGCGCCGACGCGACGCCCGCCGCCGAAGCGCAGCGCGAGGCGCTCCGCAAGGCCATCGCCTTCAAGAAGTACGAGTTCGACGCCCATGGCGTCGAGATGAACCAGCGCTATGCGTCGGGGGCGGTGGTGACAGACGGCCAGGGAGAGCCGGCGTTCGAGAAGGATCGCGAGCTGCACTATGCGCCGACGACCTGGCCGGGCGCGCGCTTGCCGCATGTCTGGGTCTTCGAGCGCTCGGGCAGGAAGGTCTCGACGCTCGATCTTTGCGGGCATGGCGAGTTCACGCTGTTGACCGGCATTGGCGGCGAGGCGTGGGTTGCGGCGGCGGAAACGGTGGGCGCGGAGCTTGGTCTGCCGATCCGCAGCCATGTGATCGGCCCGCGCCGCGCGATCGAGGATCATACCGGCGACTGGGCCGGCGCACGGGAAATCCGCGACACCGGCTGCCTGATCGTTCGTCCCGACCACCACGTCGCTTGGCGCTCCGAAACGCTGGCGGCCGATCCGGCGGCCGAACTGCGCCGGATCTTCAAATCCGTTCTGGCGCGCTGAGGAGGATCGCATGATCGATGAACACGAATCCGGCTATTTCACCGAAGCGACCTCGGCCGAGGTGGTCGTGGCGCGGAACAGGAACGCTGAGGATGAGCGGCTCAAAGAGGTGATGGAGGTCATCACCCGCAAGCTGCACGAGGCGGTGAAGGAGATCGAGCCGACACAGGAGGAATGGTTCGGCGCGATCATGTTCCTGACGCGGACGGGCCAGATCTGCAACGAGTGGCGGCAGGAATACATCCTGCTGTCGGATGTTCTCGGCGTCTCGATGCTGGTCGATGCGATCAACAACCGCAAGCCGTCGGGCGCCTCGGAATCCACGGTGCTGGGACCCTTCCACGTCGCCGATGCGCCCGAACTGCCGATGGGCTCGAACATCTGCCTCGACCAGAAGGGCGAGCCGATGTTCGTGCATGGCCGCATCCTCGATACCGAGGGCAAGCCGATCGCGGGCGCCAAGATCGACGTCTGGCAGGCCAATGATGAGGGCTTCTACGACGTGCAGCAGAAGGGCATCCAGCCCGACTTCAACCTGCGCGGCGTGTTCCGCACCGGCGCCGACGGACGTTACTGGTTCCGCGGCGTGAAGCCCAAATACTACCCGATCCCGGATGACGGCCCGGTCGGCAAGCTGCTGGGCGCGCTGGGGCGTCACCCCAATCGCCCGGCGCATCTCCACTACATCGTCGAGGCCGAGGGCTTCGACCCGCTGACCACGCACATCTTCGATCCGGACGACCCGTACATCGATTCAGATGCCGTCTTCGGCGTGAAGAAGAGCCTGCTCGCTGAATTCCGCAAGGTCGAGGACGCCGAAGCCGCTGCCAGGGTCGAGGTTGCGTCCCCGTTCTACGACGTGGAGTTCGATTTCGTGCTGTCGCGCAAGGGAGGAAACTGATGGCCGCACTCGAGAAGATGTTCGATGTCAGAGGCAAGTCGGTGATCGTCACCGGCGGCGCCAGCGGCATCGGGCGGGCCTATGCCGAGATCATGGCCGAGCACGGGGCGAAGGTCTGCATCTTCGACCTGAACCCTGCCGGGCTGGAGCAGACCGTGGCGGCGATCAAAGCGGCGGGCGGCGATGTCTGGGGCCAGATCGTCGACGTCGGCGACCGTGCGGCCATGGCCGCGGCCTTCGACAAGGTGGCCGGGAAGGCGGGTTCGATCGATGTCGTGTTTGCCAATGCCGGGATCGACGCCGGGCCGGGCTTCAACACCCCGACGGGCGAAAGGAACCCCGAGGGCGCCATCGAGAACCTGCCCGACGAGCACTGGGACAAGGTGATCGAGATCAACCTGACCTCGGTCTACACCACGATCAAACATGCCGTCCGGCACATGAAGCCGAATGGCGGCGGCCAGATCATCGTCACGTCGTCCATTGCATCGCTGATCAACGAGAGCATCGTGGGCACGCCCTACATGCCCGCCAAGGCCGCGGTGAACCATCTCGTTCGCCACATGGCGATGGAGCTTGGCGCCTACAACATCCGCATCAATGCCATCCTGCCCGGACCGTTCATCACCAACATCGCCGGCGGTCGGCTGCGCAATCCAGCGGACCGCGAGGCCTTCGAGGCCCAGTCGCTGCTCGGTCGGATCGGCGACCCCGAAGAGATCAAGGGCCTGGCGCTTTATCTGGCGTCGCCGGCCGCGTCCTACGTCACGGGCTCGCTGATCGTCATCGATGGCGGCTCACTGCTGAGGATGACCTGAAGCCGCAGTGAATGGAGACCGGCACCGCCGATAAGGGCGAGGCGGGGAGAGCTCAACAATGGGAGGAACCGACAATGACCTACTACAACAAACTGGTGAGATCGGGCTTGCGGCCCAGCCGCCGAAGTGTCCTGAAGGGAATTGGAGCCGGCGTTGCCGCCAGCACGCTGGGCATGCCGGCCTATGTTCGCGCCGCGACGGCGGGGAAGATCAAGCTCGGCTATCTCAGCCCGACGACCGGACCGCTCGCCCTGTTTGGCGAAACGGATGGCTACACCTTGCAGAAGATCCGCGCCCTGCTCGGCGGCCAGCTGCAATGCGCCGACGGCAATACCTATGAGATCGAAATCCTCGACCGCGACAGCCAGTCCAATCCGAACAAGGCATCCGAAATCGCCGGCAACCTGATCCTGAACGACGAGGTGCATCTGCTCGTGCCGGCCTCGACCACCGACACGATCTTGCCCGCGGCCGAGCAGGCCGAGCTTTATGAAACGCCCTGCATTTTGAACTGACCCCTTAAAGTTGGACAGTTTAAGGTGCCGGCAGATTTAAGGGCTGGGTTCTGTATTGCACAGGGCTCAGCCCTTTCAGTTTCAGTTTGATGCGATCATGATTGTAGTAGTGGATGTAATCCTCGATGCTGGCCTTGAGGCTCTGAACGTTCTCGAAGGTATTGGGGTAGAAGAGCTCGGATTTGAGTGTTGCGAAGAAGCTCTCGATAGGT
>NZ_RZRT01000092.1:0-14320 GCF_003998295.1 Mesorhizobium sp. M7A.F.Ca.US.011.01.1.1 | reverse complement strand
GCGCAGCGAGCGCGCTTGAAATGATCGCCTGCGTGATGGCAATCCAAGAGGACGTCGTGCCGCCGACCGCCAACTATCGCGAGCCAGATCCCGCTTGCGACCTCGACATCACACCCAATGTGCCGCGGGAGCGCAAGGTGCGCGTCGCCATGAGCAACGCCTTCGCCATGGGCGGTACGAACGCAGTTCTGGCATTCAGGCAGGTGTAGAAGCCATGCAAGACGCCTCATTTGAGGTCACCTGTCGTATCTAGCTGCTTGCCGGACCACTATGTAAAGCGAGCGCTATTGGCTGCCTCTGCGATGCGGGAATTGGCAGCGGACGTCTCTCGATCAAACAGGCATCTTGCTTGTAGAATTCTTTTAATCGTGAAGCGGCGCGAGTGCGCTATCCGTTGAGGTGAGCAAGGCCGGCGCCCTGGGTGAGCGCTGGTGTCGGGTGGTGGAAAGTACAGGGGGAGCTGTGTGGCCCCTCTTTCTCGGCCTCGACGATGTGCGAAGGAGCCTGCGCGGCGAACGGGCCAACGCCCCAGGCTCAGAACCTGGGCGAACCTAACTCCCGCCAAAGGACAGCCCAGAGCTGGATACACGAAAGAGATACTGAACCCGCGAATCAGATTCTGATCAATCGTCGTGTCTGAGCTCCACTCGGCTCTTACGGAGATAATCGCGCGGCCCGGCAACGGCCGCGCGTGCCGCGGGCGTGAGCTTTGCGCTTCGTCAGAAGTGCCTCGAGCGTGACGACGATAATTGACCAGCCATATGGAACGCATTCGCCCAGTTATCCAAAGCGTGGATACCTTTCATCTAAACAAAGGATTTTACCGTTTTTGCTGCAGGTCCCATAGAAGCGCTTCAAGTTGGAAAGATAGGTAGTTCCGATGGTTGCGTTGGATCTGAGGAGCATCATCTGGTGTGCGGGGCGTACAAAGTCAGTCGCATCTGCATTGCGGCTTGGTCTTTCGGCGGTCCCCACAAGTTACGCCCCGTTGGCGCGACGCCAATTATTTAATCAATGCTTGGACATTTATCTCAACCAGACAGCTACAAGGTGAGGTCTTCCATGCGTCCGAATGTCGAGTGGAAGTTGTGCTGGGAAAATGAGCTGCAACTGGCCGACCATGTCGAACTCTCCGACTTTTTTCGAAAGACCTATGGACGGACTGGCGCCTTCAACGCGGAGCCATTCGAAGGCGGCCGCAGTTGGGCCGGCGCGAGGCCGGAATTCCGCGCAATCGGCTACGACGCGCATGGGGTAGCGGCTCACATCGGCATGCTGCGGCGCTTCATCAAAGTTGGCGAGGTCGACTTGATCGTCGCTGAATTGGGCCTGTACGCGGTTCGTCCGGATCTTGAAGGGCTCGGAATCGGTTTTTCGATGCGCGTGGCGTACCCAGTGCTCCATCAGTTGGGTGTTCCATTCGCTTTCGGCACGGTTCGGCACGCGCTGCGAAACCATGTCGAAAGATTCTGCAGAGCCGGCCTCGCGAACATTGTGTCGGGCGTTCGCGTACGGTCGACCCGTCCAGATGTGCATCCCGACCTGCCGCCCACGCGCCTGGAAGACGTACTCGTGTTGGTTTCGCCGATCGGACGCTCGATGGACGAGTGGCCGTCTGGTACCCTGATCGACCGGAACGGTCCGGAACTATGAAGCCTCTGGACTACATATGCGAAGGGCAGAGTGACAATGCCGATCGCATTGCAGAGCGCAGCGTCTATCTGACGTTTGACGACGGTCCCAATTCATTTTTCACACCGCAGATACTCAATGTGCTGGCGCAACATCAGGTGCCGGCGACCTTCTTCGTTGTTGGGGCCTACGCGGCCGACGAGCCGGAACTCGTTCGCCGAATTATTACAGACGGCCACGGTATAGCCAACCACACGATGACTCATCCGGACCTAGCTAAATGCGGGTCCGTCGAAGTCGACTGCCAGATAGTTGAGGCAAACAGAGTCATAGGGATGGCTTGCCCGCAGGCCATGGTTCGGTACTTTCGTGCACCCTATGGCATCTGGACCGAAGAAGTAATCGCTGCATTAGCGGGTGAGGCATTGGCGCCCGTCCATTGGTCCATTGATCCACGCGACTGGTCTCGCCCCGGCGTTGACGCCATCGTCGACAGAGTGCTCGCCGATATCCGGCCGGGCGCAATCGTGCTGTTGCACGACGGGTGCGCTCCCGACGAATTGCAACCAGGCAATCAAGCCAGTCTGCGCGACCAGACGGTGACAGCGTTGTCACGCCTAATTCCAGAATTGCACGGCCGCGGATTTGTAATCCGATCACTTCCTCAACATCCCTGAACAAACAGAGATCCTATGGACCTTCTCACCACAGCCAGTACTGTTGCCGTTTCGTCTTATGCGGTGCTCTCGACTGTTTACAGAGGCATGCAAGCGGTCTACTCCCAACCGGAAAATGTTACGCCGCCGTCGGAAAGCTTGTTCGGATCCGACCGTTGGCCGAGCGTGGATGTCATTATCCCCTGCTACAATGAGGACCCGCGCACACTCGCGGCGTGTTTAGCTTCCATTGCAAATCAAGATTACTCCGGAACATTTCAGGTCTATCTGGTTGACGACGGTTCTGGAAATCGTAATGCCGTCATCCCGGTACATCACGCCTACGAGGGCGACCCGAGATTCAATTTCATTCTGCTCCGCGAAAATGTTGGCAAACGCAAGGCGCAGATCGCCGCCATCCGCCGCTCATCTGGAGATTTCGTGCTCAGCGTCGACTCTGACACGACACTTGCGTCCGACGTCATCACGAAGCTTGCAGTAAAAATGCGGGATTCCATGGTCGGAGCGGCCATGGGCCAGCTGACGGCATACAACCGCAGCGACACTTGGTTGACCCGATTGATCGATATGGAATACTGGCTGGCTTGCAATGAGGAGCGCGCGGCGCAAGGTCGCTTTGGTGCGGTCATGTGCTGCTGCGGCCCATGTGCAATGTACCGCCGGTCTTGTCTCCTTTCTCTGCTGGATCAATACGAGACGCAGCTGTTCAGGGGGAAACCAAGCGACTTCGGTGAAGACCGTCATCTTACGATCCTCATGCTGAAAGCAGGCTTTCGAACCGAGTACGTTCCAGGTGCCGTCGCGGCGACAGTCGTTCCGGACAAGATGGGACCTTATTTGCGCCAACAACTCCGCTGGGCACGAAGCACTTTCCGGGACACGATGCTTGCGCGAGGTCTACTGCGTGGCCTGGATCGCTATCTAACTTTGGATGTGATGGGAGAGAATCTCGGCCCATTGTTGCTCGGCATCGCGGTAGTAACGGCGCTCGGTGAGTTACTATTTTCACATACAGTAAATTGGTGGACGGTGCTGGCTATTGTCACGATGACCATAATCAGATCTACGGTGTTATCTTTCCGCACTCGGCAGCTTCGATTCATCGGCTATTCAATGCACGCGTTAATCAGGATATTCCTGTTGATCCCCTTGAAGGCTTACGCCCTGTGTACATTGAGCAATAGCGATTGGCTGTCGCGTAAAAGTGTTCCCCTGCCCAACAGCAGCACAAAGGAAATCACAAGCGCGATGCCGCTTGGCGGAGCAAATGCTGCGGGCAATTCTGGAATTGCGGAGTCACTTCATACTGCAGATCTTTCGCTCACAGCTAGTGAAGTCTGACGGCCTTGCAGCGCCGAGTGACCGAGTAAGTTGTGTCAGTCGACACGGGGTGAAGCTTGTCGAGTTACCTATGGTCAGAACGGGGACTATGTGGAAGCGACACGTGGCATCTTGACGTTATTCTTTGGCGGAAGCGATACACACGTCGCTCCGGCCGCGACTTTCCAAAGGTGTCATCTCAAGGCGGTGGCCTGCTCTGAACCAGAATTCGCAAGTAAGCTGCCGGTGGCCAATCGGACTCATTCCGCTTGAGATAGACGCATGTCCAATGTAGCAATCGACCTTACCGGCGTAACCAAATTATTCGGAAACAAGCTCGTTGTGGACGGGCTGTCCTTCACCGTTGCATCGGGAGAGTGCTTCGGTCTGCTGGGGCCTAACGGCGCAGGCAAGAGCACGATTGCGCGTATGCTCCTCGGTATGACCCGGCCTGACGCGGGTGATATAACAGTCCTCGGTCTACCAGTGCCGGCACGCAGCCGCTTGGCCCGCAAGGGCATAGGCGTGGTCCCGCAGTTCGACAATCTCGACCTGGAATTTACGGTACGTGAGAACCTGTTGGTGTTCGGGCGCTACTTCGGCATGAGTACAAGAGAGATCAACGCCGTCATCCCACGGCTGCTCGAGTTCGCTCGCCTTGAGAGCAAGGCGGATTCACGTGTCGGCCTGCTATCCGGCGGGATGAAGCGGCGCCTGACGCTGGCACGTGCTCTGATCAACGACCCCCAGTTGCTTGTGATGGATGAGCCCACGACCGGCCTCGACCCGCATGCCCGCCATCTGATCTGGGAGCGACTTCGTTTCCTGCTGGCGAGCGGAAAAACGATCATTTTGACCACCCATTTCATGGAAGAGGCTGAGCGGCTTTGTGATCGGCTGTGTGTTCTCGAGCGGGGACGCAAGATCGCCGAGGGCAGTCCTCATGCGCTGATCGACGAGTACATTGGGTGCAACGTGATCGAGATCTTCGGCGGTAATCCACAGGAGCTGATTTCGCTGATCAGACCGTACGTTCAGCGTGTCGAGGTAAGCGGCGAGACGCTCTTTTGCTATGCGCCTGAGCCGGAGGATGTGCGCATCCAGCTTCGCGGTCGAGCGGGTCTGCGTATTCTAGAGCGTCCACCCAGTCTGGAGGACGTTTTCTTGCGGTTAACCGGACGTGAGATGGAGAAGTGAGCAATGGGTGAACGTTTTGCGGCCGCTCTACCCGCCAACGCCTGGAACTGGATGGCGGTGTGGCGCCGCAATCATCTGGCATGGAAGAAGGTGGCATTTGCTTCAATGCTCGGCACCCTTGCTGATCCGATGATTTACCTTTTCGGGCTCGGCACTGGCCTTGGACTGTTGGTAGGCCGCATCGAAGGTGCATCCTACATCGCCTTTCTGGCAGCCGGCATGGTTGCGACGAGCGCGATGACAGCATCAACCTTCGAAACAATTTACGCGGTTTTCGGTCGAATGCGCGATCAGGGCACTTGGGAAGCAATCCTGCACACACAACTTACCCTCGGCGACATCGTTCTCGGTGAATTGACCTGGGCAGCCACAAAGGCTTTTCTGGCCGGTACGACAATTGCGATTGTTGCGGCCGCGCTAGGTTATGCCGCGTGGACGTCGGTTCTCTACGTGCTACCGGTCGTCGCTCTCACCGGATTCGCCTTTGCGAGCCTGGCCATGCTCGTCATCGCGCTCGCGCCCAGTTATCACTATTTTATTTTCTATCAGACGCTTGTCATCACACCCATGCTGTTCCTTTCGGGCGCGGTTTTTCCAGTCGGCCAATTGCCAGGAGTGTTTCAGCAGATTGCGGCCTTCTCGCCCCTGGCGAATTCTATCGAGCTAATCCGTCCGGTGATGCTCGGCCGCCTGGGCGACAATGTAGGGCTGCATATAGGCGCACTTTGCATGTTCGCTGTATTGCCTTTTTTTCTGTCGGCTGGACTGTTTCATCGACGACTAATGCGTTGACGCTTGCTTACACCCATTAACCAGAAGGAGGTCCGCAATGCCGGATGCAAACTGCCCACAGCGGCCCGGAGGCATGCGTATGCTAGGAATCGCGAGTGGTACAACGCCGAAGCCGGGCGCCACCCAGCCGCTGCAGGCACCCGCCCAGCTTCGCGACCACACCTCGAAGAACAGGCTGGATGGTGAGGCGCGGACCCACCCGGAGCGTTCAATCGATAGCAGCCAAGCTTCTTGTGCGCGTCCACAGACCGTCGCGGCCATTATTTAGTTGGATACACATGCAATGACCCACAACGAAGCAACTCTTGAGCCTTTTGTGATCCTTGCTATGCCAAGGACCGGAACACACTATTTAGAAGAATTGCTAAACGAGCATCCGACCGTTTTGAGTAACGGTGAGTTGCTAAACGAATATGATCCCAATTGGCCCAGCACTGATCGCCTGCTAGGCACGGATCGCGAGCTTCTTGAGCTTGCCTATGTGCGCTGCCCTATGCGCGACTACAAGAATGTGACGCATCTTGGATGCAAGATCAATGAACCTCAGTTTCGCGAGCGTCCCGCATTCTTTGCGGAACTGGCTCGTTGGCCAGCACTCAAGGTCATCCTTGTTGTTCGCCGAAACGTATTGGAATCGCTCCGATCCTTTGTGCAGGCCAGGGAAAGCGGTCACTGGCTGAAGTTCAGCTGGGACAACGATACCGCTCGGCCACCGAGCGTCAGGTTGTCAATCGCCGACTGTGAGGCTTATTTCAAAGCCGCCGACGATTTTCACGCTCGCGTTATGGACTCCTTCACGTCGACCAACCTGCTTGTAATGGAATACGAGAGCCTACTTCACGAACCTGCCCAATGCCTGGGAGCGGTTTGGGATTTCCTGGGCGTTCCAGCGCTTGAGCCATCAGATAACGCCATCCTGCAGCGCCAGGAAACGCGACCGCTGGATCAAACGGTGGAGAACTTTGACGAGTTGCGGATTCACTTCGCACGGGGACCTTATTCAAGATTTTTTGACCTCGGAGATTCAATGCGCTCCTACGCTTAATCGCTTGTACCGCGTGCTCTGATGGGCGTGTAGGATATCCTGCAGTTTGCGCGCATTCCGTCGCAAAACTGACAAACCAAAGTCACCAAGACGACAGAGATATCGGCCGGCAGTCGATCTGCGGCAGACATCAAAGACACGGCCGCAAGGCGACCTGGTCAATTCCCTCTCTGGCGAAGCACTTCTTCAGACGCGATCTTTGGCGAGCCTTGAGTGCAAATTCCGGCAAAGGTGGAGGGTTCCAGTGCGCAACCCGCACCAATCTCGCTGGACGGGACAGGCCTCCAGTTGGCACGGCGCTTGCTCCGAGATGACAGCAGCGCTCGACCGGAGCGCAGCATGGGAGAAGGAGGAGCCCCCACCCCGATCCGGTCAGGGAGAGAGAAACGGTGTTGGTTCCAAGAGTCCCCCGCGCGATCGCAGCGCCCCGCAAGCCCCATTTTGCCCGGACCTACGTGCAGGTGCTTGCCGCCATAGTCCTGGGAGCCGCAATTGGCTACCTCTATCCGGAAACCGGCCAGAGCCTGAAGCCGCTCGGCGATGCCTTCATCAAAGTCGTCAAGATGATTATCGCACCTGTCATCTTCCTGACAATTGCGACCGGCATTGCCGGCATGAGCGATCTGCAGAAGGTCGGCCGAGTTGCCGCCAAGGCGATGGTTTATTTCCTCACCTTCTCGACACTTGCACTCGTTGTCGGACTGATTGTCGCGAATATCGTTCAACCTGGCGCCGGCCTCAACATCGATCCGGCCTCGCTCGATGTCCAAGCCGTTAAGGGCTATGTGGCCACGGCTCACGAGCAGTCCGTGACCAGCTTCCTGATGAACATCATCCCGTCAACGATTGCCAGTGCCTTCGCGGAAGGCGACATCCTGCAAGTCCTGTTCTTCTCGGTCCTGTTCGGCATTGCTTTGGCGATGACCGGAGAGACGAGCAGGCCGGTCGTTACCTTTCTCCAGGCGCTTACCGCCCCCATTTTTAAGCTCGTCGGCATTCTGATGAAGGCTGCACCCATCGGCGCCTTCGGCGCAATGGCCTTTACGATCGGCAAATACGGAATCGGTTCGGTGGCCAACCTCGCGATACTGGTCGCGACGTTCTATCTTACCGCCTTCCTCTTCGTGTTCGGGGTTCTCGGCGCGGTCTGCCGCTACAACGGCTTCTCGATCTTTTCTCTCGTCCGCTACATCAAGGACGAGCTGCTGCTTGTCCTGGCAACGTCCTCCTCGGAGGCCGCGCTGCCCTCGCTAATGGAGAAGATGGAGAAGGCCGGCGCCGCCCGTTCGGTCGTAAGTCTCGTCATCCCTACTGGATACTCATTCAATCTGGACGGTACCAATATCTACATGACGATCGCCGCCCTCTTCATCGCCCAGGCGACGAACACAGATTTGTCAATTGCCGATCAGATCCTCCTGCTGCTAATTGCGATGCTTTCCTCGAAGGGTGCGGCAGGCGTCACCGGCGCCGGCTTCATCACATTGGCCGCTACTCTCTCTGTCGTGCCGAGTGTTCCCGTTGCCGGAATGGCTCTAATTCTTGGCGTGGACCGCTTCATGTCGGAATGCCGCGCGCTGACGAATTTAGTCGGTAATGCGGTGGCATCGCTCGTTGTCGCTCGCTGGGAAGGCGAATTGGACCAGTCACGGATGGAAACCGCTTTCCGCGGTTAGGGTTACATCAAACTGGCTCCCCGCAAGCAAGATCGCAACAGCGCGACGTGTAAGTAGCGGCCTTGACACAACAGTCGAATTGCCAGCCTCCAAAGAGCGCTGGAAATAGAGTACTAACGCAGTGAGTAATACAACACCATGAAGCCCCTAAGCAAACGAACGGTTCACGGAGACTCATCTGGGTGCGCATGGAGCGCTGTTCGTCGAATGCGCTATCCGCGGGGTGGGGGAACTATTTCAGCTTGCCGCCCCAAGCCGTCGCGGGAGCGCACCGGATGATGGAGGACCGGCCGATCAGAATCGCTAGGGGAAAGCGCGTCACAATAGCCGATCTCGCCCGCGAAGCCGGAGTCAGCGTAGCAACAGTCGATCGGGTTCTGAACGTCCGCCTTCCGGTGCGAGAGGAGACCGCCCAGCGGGTCCATGCGGCCGCGCACGCGATCGGCTATCATGCTGCCGGTCTCATCAAACAGCGCTTGCAGCAGCACCTGCCGCACTACAAGCTGGGCTTCATCTTGAGAAAACCTACCCACGATTTCTACCAAGATTTCGCTCGCAAGATCGAAGAGTCGGTCAGTATGGCTAAATCCTTCCACGGCCTTCCGATCATCGAGTTCGCGCAGTCACATTTGCCGCGTGACCTGCTCCCGCTTCTTAAGGACCTTGGGAGCCGCTGCCAGGCGATCGCCATGGTGGCGGCCGATCACCCGAAAATCACAGCATCAGTCGAGGAGCTCAAGGCGAAAGGTATCCCGGTATTTTCGCTGCTATCCGACTTCGCCGATGGCGTGCGCGAGGGCTACATCGGCCTCAACAACAGCAAGGTCGGACGGACTGCCGCTTGGGTGTTTTCCAAGGCCGCAAAACGGCCCGGCAAGGTGGCGGTGTTTGTCGGAAGCCATCGCTTCCAGGCGCATGCGACGCGGGAAACGGCCTTTCGTGCGTATTTTCGTGAGAACGCGCCAAAATTCGAGGTGCTTGATGCGCTCGTGAACCTTGATGAACGGCAGCTCACTTACGAAAAATTGCTGGATCTTATGCAGCGGGAACCAGAGCTCGTCGGCTTCTATATGGCCGGCGGGGGGATAGAGGGGGCAATTTCCGCGCTCCGAGAAGAGGGGAGCGGTCAGGATCTCGTCGCGATCGTGAGTGAAATGACGCCGCAGTCACGTGGGGCGCTTGCGGATGACATCTTGACGATGGCGGTCGGCACGCCAATGCGCCGACTTTGCCAGGAGCTGATAATGGCAATGGAGCGGGCCATCAAAGCCGGCGTCGCGGAGAGCCCGGGGCAGACATTTCTGCCGTTCGACATTTATCTTCCGGAAAATATTTGACCTTGATGGATTTCTATCATGAGCGCCCATTTTCCTTTCACCGATGAAAGGAAAGCTCGATTGACTCGGCCGTCTCTGTCCGATCTGTGAACCGGCGTGGTTCCGTCTTGAAAGAAGCCGGATGCCGAAATGGCAGCCGCGCTTCATGGAAGGAAAGTCAAGCAATGCGCCAGGTATCGCCCCGCTTTGCACTCGATCACATGGCGGCGCCCCGCCTTGACGTCAGTGCGCTTTTCGCGCTTGCCCGTGACCAAGGCCTGACCGACGTCCAAATCCGTTACCCTCATTTCAGCAATCCTGTCGCACGCGGCATTCCGGCTGCGGACGTTCGGTTGGCCGCTACCGAAGCGGGCGTCACGATCATCTCTGTCAACGCCTTGCAGCGGTTCAACGACTGGACTCCAACGCGTCAGGCCGAGGCAAGCAACCTCGCCGATTATGCGACGGCGTGCGGGGCGGAGACGCTCGTGTTGGTGCCGGCCAACCGCAGCTCGTGGCCCACCAATAGCGAGCGCCAGGACAATCTTCGTTTCGCTCTAAACGAGATCAAGCCAATCCTCCAGTCGCGGGGTCTGATCGGTCTCATCGAGCCGCTGGGTTTCCGAACCTGCTCGCTTCGATCAAAGAAGGAAGCGGCCGAGGCCGTTGCCGCGGTTGATGGCCAGTCCGTCTTTCGCCTCGTGCACGACACGTTCCACCACACCCTGGCCGGGGAGACATGCCTGTTCTGCGAGCTTACCGGCCTGGTGCACATTTCAAGCGTAAACGACCCGACCTTCTGGATTTACCCCGATCGCTTTCTTGCAGGTTCCGACAATGGCAGCCAGATTCAGGCGCTGCTGGATGGCGGCTACGCGGGACCTTTCTCATTCGAGCTGGTCGAGGAAGTCCATTCTCTGGACGATCTCGCAGGCGCACTTGCCGCCAGCATCGACTTTATCCGGCGAGGGCTATTGTCGTCAAAGTAGATGGTGACAGGAGTAGTGACTATAGGTGCGCCTGAATTTTCCGTGGGTTCACAGCGGGGCAGCCATCCGAGATGCCTCCTGTATCATTATCTCCCGCATCCAGATGCTTGCCGGATCGCTATTGTGGAGGGCCGGCCATTGGAGGGTCTCGGTGAATGTGGGAAATGGCAGCGGAAGTTCGATAACCCGCAGGGGGAACGTTTTTTCGAAATGCCTGACCAGCCGTAAGGGCATGGTCGCTATACGAGCTGTGCCGGACACCATAGGTGGAATCATGCTGAAGCCCTGCACGGCGACCTCGACACGTCTCTTAAGGCCATGCTCAAGCAAAAACCATTCCTCGATAGACGGCTTCATCGTACGCCCGAACCTGACCGCGACGTGCCTCATCGACATGTATCTCTCGAATGTAAGCTGCTGTGGCAGCTGCTTGTTTGTGGGACAGCCTACGCACACGAGCTTCTCGTCAAACAGCGCAACGCTTGAATGCACACTCGACGTGAACATATCCGGTAGAATTAGAAAATCGACGTCACCGCGCCGGAGAAGCTCATCGGGGCTATCGTCGACAGGCAGCAGTTCGAAGCTGACGGCGGGGGCTTCCCGTGAAATACGCTCCACAAGCTTTTCGAAAAACACGAGCGTGACGAAATCGGAAAGAATGATCCTGAAGAGGCGATCGGCTCGAGCTGGGTCAAACGGATCCGAAGAAATAATCGAGCACTGGATGTGCTGGAGAGCGTCGCGAACTGCGGGGGCAAATGCTGCCGCACGCGGGGTTAGAAATCTTTCGCGACCTCTTATCGTAAACAGTTCATCGCGGAAATAATCGCGCAGTCGGGCGACGGCCGCACTCATGGCGGGCTGACTCAGGTTAATCCTGCGTGCCGCCGCCGAGAGATTACGCTCCGTCAGGAGTGCGTCGAGCACAACGAGGAGATTTAGATCAAGTCCTTTGAAACGCATGTCATCAGCCATCCATGGGATGGATGCCTTTAACCGAAACAAACGACTTTAACAATTTAGCATTCTTGCAATCTTTTGTCGCAAAAAGTTTATGATGGATGACGTTAAGGTCCGACATATGAGCCGCGTGATCTGCCGAAGCGAGCAATCGTTCGTACTGTGCAGGTCAGAGATTGGCAGTTTGAAACGCCGGGCCGATGGCGCCGGTCTATCAACCAGCGTCTTCGGCGGCCCCGACCTAGCTAGGCGTGGAACCTAATAGGGTGCACCTTTCCAGTCCGAGGCGACTGATGGGCGGTTTGATCCTAAGCTGCCGTGAGGCCTGTGCCAATTGTATCGGCGAGCCAATGCAGCAGTCCGGCAGCGTTTTTGAGAGCTGTTGTAGGCTCGGCCTAAGCCCATTGGCGCAAGCCTATCTGAACGAAGCGCTTGGCCTTGCCGCTATCCGGTATGTGATCTGTGGTGCCTTCTCGTCCTGCTGTTCTTGTTTTGGAACGCCCTTATGGTGAGCCCATCCGGGACGTGGGGCACCGGGAGCACAAAGGTGCAGGCAGGCCGTCAATAGACCGTGGGCTGAGAGCCCGAGCTCGTTACATGGCCGCCCCTCGCGACTTTCCCGGATGCGCTGCGAGCGCGGATCAGTAGATGTCGTGTTGCCCGCCAGCTCCCGTCTTTGACCGAGCCAAGAAGGAGGAACGGGCATGCTTATCATCGGACTGGATATTCACCGCGCCTTCGCCGAAGCAGTGGCATGGGAGGAGGGCAGGCTCAGGCGACTCGGCCGCGTCGACATGCGGCGCGATCTGCTGGCGGCGTTCGCCGCGAAGCTGTCGCCGAACGATGTCGGGGTGATCGAGGCCACCGGCAACGCGACGTCCGCTGCAGCTGTGGTTGCGCCGCATGTGAAGAAGGTGGGGATCGCCAAGCCGAAACAGGTGTTTATCGTTGCCTATGCCAAGATCAAAACGACGATCGACGCCGACGTTCTTGCGCAGCTCTATGCCAGCGGCTTCTTGCCAGAAGTCTGGATTGCGGACGAGCCGACGCAGGCTCTGCGTCGACAGGTGACACGGCGCAATCAGATTGTCCGACAGAGATCTCGATTGAAGAGCGTCATCCAGTCGATCCTTCATAGCCACCTGATCCGTCCTGCCCGCATGCTGACCTGTGCGGCGCCAAGGGTCGGACCTGGTTAATCGAGCAGGTCGTACCGCAGGACGAGCGCCTCGCGATCGATGGGCATCTGCGCGAGTTCGACCGATTGGGCGAAGACCTCCAGGTCATCGAACGCGATCTTGTCCGCTCGGCTCTCGAGGATGAAGGCGTGAAGCGGCTGATGACCATTCCCGGCGTCGACATCACCGTCGCGCTGGCGATGAAGGGCGGCGATCGGCGACGTGTCGCGCTTCGACGATCCGCAGAAGCTCGTGACCTATCTCGGGTTGAACCCAAGCGTCCAGCAGTCCGGCCAGGTCCGGCCTACCATGGGCGGATCACCAAGCAGGGCCGTGGTCATGCGCGCGGCATGCTCGTCGAGGCGGCCTGGGCGGCCGCTCGTGCTCCCGGACCGTTGCGAGCCTTCTCCCTGCGGCGTGCGAGCCCGGCGCGGACAGCATGTCGCGGCCGTGGCAACCGCACGCAAACTCTCTGTCGTGATCTGTCATCTGTTGAGAAGGGCGAGAGTTACGCGTGGGCTCGACCCTCCCTGCATGCCAAGAAGCTTGCGCGATGTGGAACTCAAGGCCGGGAGCAAGGCTGTGCGCGGCCAAAAGGGAGCGCACGCCTACAACATAAAGAGCCACCGGGAAGAAGAGCGCCGCTGGGTGGAGCAGGCCGAGGGCGCCTATGCACGCCTCGTCGCCGGTTGGAACCCACGAGGTCCGAAGAGGGTAGGCACGGATGCCGCAAACGAGGCGCGACGATAGAAGCTGCGCGGCAGGGCTCTCATCTCGGACCCTGCTCTTCGCCACGCGGTCGTCCGTGCGCGACAGGAGAATAGCGCAGATTTATCAAAAAGGCTCTTGTCGATCACATCAGTGGTCTTGGGCGCTGTACGGCCGGGTGAAGACTTTGCAGGTGGCCCGGAAAGCGTTTGACCTGCAGCGAAGCAATTGTCGTCATTACGCGCTCGACCCGGGCGCCCAGCTTGGCATAAGGGCTACGTGGCCTCAGGAAGCGTCGTCGCCAATGCAGACCATGGACGAATTCCCAGCCGATGCCGAGATGCCGGTCGACCGTGCCTGTCGCCGTCCGGTGATGCGATGCCCCCGAGCGGATGAGTTCGCCCCGGATGCTCCCGGTCACGACGCACGGGTTCGGGTTCCAAGGCGCTCAGTTTTGTTCGCGCCCAATCGGTGTAGGACGCGGCAGAAATACGAGCGTGACGAAATCGGAAAGAATGATCCTGAAGCGGCGATTCGGTAGAGCCGGGTCAAACTATCCGACGAAATAAACGATCACTGGATGGGCGGGGGAGCGTCGCAAACTGGAGGGCAAGAGCTCCCGGACGCAGCGTTAAGTTTGAATACCTCCGCGGACATGGTCGCGAGCTTATCGCGCAAATAAATCGAGCAGCCGAGCGCCGGCCGCACTCATGACCGGCTGGGCTCGGTTAATCCTGCATGCCGCGCCCATGAGGTTACTTGTCCGGAGTGCGTCGAGCACAACGAGGAGATGTAGTTCACGATCTTTGAAAAGCGTGGTCAACCAT
>NZ_RZRT01000091.1:0-14937 GCF_003998295.1 Mesorhizobium sp. M7A.F.Ca.US.011.01.1.1 | reverse complement strand
GGGGAGCGGCGGGGGCCCGCGACGAGAGCCCGGCCGGCCGTAGGCCGGCGCGCCGGCCCCTGCCGCTGCCGGAGGCGCTACGCGCGTGGAGCTAGTGGCCTTTGTCGGCCAGCCAGAGGCTCACGTCCTGGATCGAGCGCATGAGCACCGACGGATTGTCCCGCGCGGGAATGAAGCCCGAGTTCTACCAGTAGCGCTCGGCCTCGGCGTCGATAGCCCCGCACCACCACCGCGCGGCCGCCGACGATGTCGGTGCCGGCGACGCAGCGATGCAGCGCGTCCTTGACCAGACCGCTGCCGACGGCTTGCCCGGCATGGCGGTGGTCGACGGCGAGTTGTCCGATTAACAGGGTCGGATCGGGCCGCCGGCCGGTGCGGAGGCGCGCGGTGCGCTGTTTGGCTGGATCACGCCTGGCGCGAGGCCGTAATAGCCGACGACTGTGCCCTCGTCGTGAACGATCAGGACGCGGGTAAACCGCGGGCCTGGTTCGTTCGCGCGAAGCCAGCCAGCCAGGCGTTGAGTACCGGCTTTCCGCAATCGAAGCTGTCGAGGCGGTGCGTGTCATCGAGGAGTTCGATGCCTGAAAGCGCCACCTAACGGTCCCAAGGCGGGGACCGGCGCAGCCGCTCGGCCGCCTTCGGCGGAGGCGCAGCGGCGGGGGCTGAGATCGCCTGCATGAAAGCGTCATAGGCTTCCGGGGACACGATGGCGGTTGTGTCGACGATGGCCGCCTGCGCCTCGTGCAGTGCTGCGCGCCGCATGAACTCGGTGCGCGATAGGCCGAGCAGTTCCGCGCCGCGGTCGATGATCGTGAGATCGTCGTCGCGAAACCGCATCGAGACGGATATCTTCCTATTTGCGGCGGCGGCCATGGTACGTTTCCTGTGTCGAATGGACATACGTCCGTGCAATGCAGCATGACACCGGATTTGCGTGACGCAACATTCCTGTTCCTGCGACCGGCGTACAGGCATGCGGAAACGGCGGACTGATCCGATCCGAGGTATGCTCCCTGCCGCGAAAGAGAACGTCAATCCAGACGGCTGACGCGGCGGCCCTCGCTGCGCGCTTCGATAAGGGCGCCTGCGATCTTCATCATGAATGCCTTGCTGAAACGACCGAGGGGCTTACCGTCGGCTTCGATGTACCAGGAGCGTTCGGCAATATCGTAGTTGTATTCGTCAACCACTATCCAGCAGCGTTTGAGATCGGTCAGACCGGCGCGGCGGCACTCGATAGCGGAGACTTCCAAACCGACCCGATCGCTGGTCGGTGGCTGGGTGGTTATAGCCAGGAGCGCGAGATGGGTCAGGCCAACTCTTGCGCCGCGGACAGCGATGACCACGCAGGTCGGCCGGCTCTTGCGGCCTTCCGTTTCGCCGCGCTCGTATTGCCATGCCCAAAGATAAGGATAGGAGATCACCTGACCGGGCAGAAATCTACCGCTCATCATCGTATCCTTCCCCGCGCGCCAATCGGTCGATCTCGGCGGCGAAGAGTTCCGTGTGTTCCTCCGGCATCTCGGCGACATGGTATGCGCGGCGGGGATCGCCGCCGATGCGCAGCCGTTCGTAGTGCTCGTAACTCATCAGCACGAACCGGGGTTTCCGGTGCTTGGTAAGAATAACGGGTTCGCGGCTGGCAACGTCGGTGACGTCGCCAACCTGCTTGTTGAGATCCCCCGTCGTGAACTGGCGCATGGCTAGACTCCTTGATTGATCTCCATATTATCTAGATTCGCCAGATTTGCAAGAAAACGGCGCTCACGCGCCGCCCTCCGCGAACCGCCAGACGGGGATGCCGAGCCGACGGGCCTTGTCGGCAAGGTTGTCGGTAATGCCGGAGCCGGGAAAGACGATCAGGCCGTAGGGCACCACGGAGAGAAGCTGGTCGTTGCGGCGGAACGGGGCTGCCTTGGCGTGCCGGGTCCAGTCCGGCTTGAAGGCGATCTGGGTGACCTTGCGGTTCTCGGCCCAGCAGGCGGCGATGCGTTCGGCGCCGCGCGGGCTGCCGCCGTGGAGCAGGACCATGTCGGGATGCTTCTCGCGAGCCTTGTCGAGCGCGTCCCAGATCCTGTCGTGATCGTTGCAGTCGAGGCCGCCGGCGAAGGCGATCTTGGTCCCTGCTGGAACGAGCACCTCGGTTTCGGCGTGTCGGCGGGCGGCGAGGAAGTCGCGGCTGTCGATCACCGCCGCGGTCATCGCCTGGTGGCCGACCTTGGAGCCAGTGCGCGGTCGCCATGCCGATCCGGTTTGTGCCTCGTAGAGATCGGCGGCCTCATCGCGCATGATTTCGAGCACGTTGCGGCGCTCGATATAGCTGATGCCTTCCGCGGTCAGCCGCTCCAGCTCGACGGACTTCACCTCGGAACCGTCCTGTTCCTGCTGGCTCGAACGCTGCGCCTCCTCGTTGCGGTCGAGGCTGCGGGCGACGCGCTCGGCGGCCCGGTGGAAGACGTTTACGAAGGACCAGAGCAGGTCGTCGAGATCGGGTTCGAGTCTGGTGTCGCCAAGCATGCCGGCGAAGGTCTCGACGATCCCGGCGAGGCCGGACCGGATCACTTCGTCGTCGGGAAGCGGCCGAGGATCGGGCTCGTCCTGATGCGGACGGTGGCCGTACATCTGCAACTCAAGGATGACGCGGTCGGTCGGCGAGGAGGCGTGGTAGGGTTCGTAGGCGTCGTCGAAAGGAAGCTCGTAGGTCATGGCGTGTTCTCCGTCGGTTGTGGCCGCGCCTATCGCGGCCTGACAGCGCATCCCGGCCGCGCCGCGGGCGCGGCCGCACCGAAGGCCGAAGCGCGAGCGGAGGACGGCGCAGCCGTTGCGGCCGTGACCGGGGGGTGGCAGGGGTCGCCTCTCGGGCAGGCCGCGGGCGCGGCCTCTCCGGTAGACCGCCGCCATGTCTGCAGGCTGTCCGGCGACGCCGCGCCGGCCCGACCCATTCATCCGGGCGGCAGGAAGAGACGGTCATCCTCCGGGACGAGTTGATCGCGGAGCCATGCCGCGAGGTGGGCTTGGCCGAGATGACGCAGATCGTCGTTGAAGTCGCCGAGCTGCGGCCGCAGCACCAGGGCGAGAATCCCTGCCTCGCCTGCGCGCTGGCTGAGACGCTCTATGCCGTGCCGGCCGGCGGCGTCGGCATCGGCTGCGATGTAGAGGCGACGGCAGCCAGGCGGGAAGATCAGGCCGGCGAGGTGATTGGCTGAGGTGGCGGCAGCCAACGGCAGCGCCGGCATTACCGTCCGGAGCGACGCCATCGTCTCGAAGCCCTCGCCGGCGGCCATGACGGGCGCACCGGACTGTTGGCCTAGCCAGATGCCGTTGCCCAGCAGGTGACCAAGCGAGCGGCGTGGATCGGCGACCGGCGCCTTGCCGACCTTGCCACTCGGGTCCAGCCCAGAGGACAGGTAAGTGCGCTGCAGGCCGGTGATACGCCCGTCGAGGCTGGTGACAGCGGCGATCAGCGCAGGCAGGGTCCGCGTCTCGCCCGTGACGAGATCCCTGTAGTAGCAGCCAGGATGGAAGCGCAGCGCGCGCTCATGCGTCGAAAGCAAAATGCCGCGACCGGCAAGATAGCGTTCGGCCAGCGTACCGGCGATCGGATGGGACATGGCGAACAGGCGACGCGCAGCGTCAGGCGAGCCGCGTGTCGCAGCAGGCTGGCGATGCGAGCCAAGGGGCTGGGGCGGTGGCAGCGGCATGGAGAGGAAGCGACGTGCTTCATCCGCGACCTCGCGGAAGTCGACCAGGCCACAGCTCTGCTCGATGACGTCGAGCAGGTCGCCATAT
Organism: Mesorhizobium sp. M7A.F.Ca.US.011.01.1.1; assembly: GCF_003998295.1. Taxonomy (NCBI): domain Bacteria; kingdom Pseudomonadati; phylum Pseudomonadota; class Alphaproteobacteria; order Hyphomicrobiales; family Phyllobacteriaceae; genus Mesorhizobium; species Mesorhizobium sp. M7A.F.Ca.US.011.01.1.1. The sequence continues at coordinate 11,148 of NZ_RZRT01000091.1, read as the reverse complement.
TCCCCCGACGACTCGTCGACCCATCTTCCCGCTGCCTTGCCGCCAACCGCCTTGAGCCGCACATGCATGGAACGGCCGCGCGTGTTGCGGACATCACCGACCATCCAGTAATTGCCGAAGCGATGGCCGTTGGAGAGATATTCGCGGCACGCCGCCTCGGCATGTTCGCCGAGGCGGCGTGCCAGCTCGGATGCCGAGCCGGACATGACCGCTTCCCCCTCAAACCGCTGCTGTTCGGTCGGTGACGCCAACCAGCGTATGGCTGTCGATAAGCGTGGCGAGAATGGCGGACCCTTGCGCGGTCGTCGGGATGAACAGCCGCAGCTTCCAGGAGATGATCTCGGAGATCAGCCCCAGCGCCTTCAGCCGAGGGACCATCGCGTCGGTGAAGCCAATCAATTCGACACGGTAGTCGTTCATGACCCGACTGCGGCGTAGAATCAGGCCATCGGCGAGTTGCAGCCCGATCCGTCCGTCGACAAGCCCGGTCCAGGCATCTTCCGGCGCGAGCTTGGGTACATCGTCGAGCCCCAGATTGCGAAACATGGTCGCGACCAGCGTCGGCGCGATGTGGCGGCCGATGATGCGTTCGCCGGCGTCGGTCTGGATCCGGTAGACCTGACAATCATGGTCCGGCAGCCGACGCCAGATCGGCAGCAGCAGACCCGTCACGATGTGAAAGGTGCTGGTGGTAAACTCCGGGACGGCGGCGACTTCTGCCTGCCACAGGTCGCAGAACAATTTTCGGTCGGTCGGCTGCCAGTGGGTTTCGGCAAGCGCGTCGAGACCGAAGCGCACCTCGTCCGTTGGCCGCAGCAAGCGCACTCGGTGTTCGACGGTTCCGTCGTCGAGCATCAGGCTCGCCGTGGGAACCCGGATCGCCGTGCGGTTCGATCGCGTGTTCACCAACAGAACCGCTTGCGGTTCCGCCCGGACGATGGCCAGCGCGTCGACGAGGCTGAGCGGCCGTGTACGGTCCTTGCGCGCGACGGTCAGCACATGCGACTGCGCGCCCGAGACCGGGTGCGCGTAGACGGTGCGGCGATCGGTGACGACGATGCTCTCCGCCGTGATCGTCTCCAGACCTTTGTCATAGGAGCCGGCAGCGATCGCGCCCTCGACCTTCGCCGCCATCAACTGCTCGAACACCTCGAACAGCAGGTTCTGGGTTTCGATGCGCAGCGCCAGCAGGCGATTGAGCCAGGTCGTGATCGGCGGCAGTTCGTCGCGCAGCCCGCCCTCGTCAGTCGTCAGCGACAGGCCGGTCACGGTCTCGAAGGTCGTGAGCGAGCAGCCCTCGATCCTGCCCTGATGCAGCAGCATGTAGAATTGGCGAAGTGCGGCCCGCGCGTAGGGGCTTTCGAGATTGTCCTCGGCACGGAACAGCCCTGCCCCGCCGGTCTGGCGCTGGCCGCGCGTGATCGCGCCCAGCGTGTCGAGCCGCCTGGCGATCGTCGACAGGAAGCGTTTGCCGGCCTTCACATTGGCGGCCATGGGCCGGAACAGCGGCGGTTGCTTCTGATTTGTGCGGTGGGTCCGCCCGAGACCCTGGATGGCGTTGTCGGCGCGCCAGCCGGCTTCGAGCAGATAGTGCTTGCGCAGCCTCTGGTTCCTGACCCCGAGATCGGCGTGGTAGGAGCGGCCAGTGCCGCCGGCGTCGGAGAAGATCAGAATGCTCTTGTCATCATCCATGAAACTCTGGGTCTCTGCGAGATTAGCCGAGCCAGGGCGGTTTTCCACGGCGAGCCGCTCGATGCCGTCGCGGCCGGTCTTTTTGAGGATACGCCGCGCGCGGGCAGTCACCTCGGCGACGATGTCGATGCCGAAGTGATGGATGATCTGGTCCAGCGCGCTGCCGACAGGCGGCAGCGATGCGAGTTTTTCGATCATCTCGTCGCGCCGGCGAACGGCCTCCCGGCATTGGACGGGATTGCCGCCGGCGTCGTGGACCGGCCGCGAATAGACGTTGCCTTCGGCGTCGGAATATTCCTCGAACAACTGGGTGGGGAAGGAGTGCATCAAGTAGCCGCCGACGTACTCGCGCGGCGTGACGTCGACATGCAGGTCAGACCATTCCTCGGTCGGAATCTCGGCAAGCCGTCGTTCCATCAGCGCCTCGCCGGTCGAGACGATCTGCACGACCGCCGAATGACCTTCGACCCGGTCCTTTTCGATCGCGCCGATCAGGGTGGGCGTCATCATCGAGGTGATGAGATGGCTGAAGAAGCGTTGCTTGGTGCTCTCGAAGGCTGAGCGCGCCGCTGTCCTGGCGTTGCGGTTCAGCGTGCCGGACTCACTGGTGATGTTGGTCGCCTCGAGCGCGGCGGTCAGGTTGTTGTGAATGACCTGGAATGCATCTGCATAGGCGTTGTAGATGCGGATCTGTTCCTCGGTCAGCGCGTGCTCGAGCAAGTCGTATTCGACCCCGTCATAAGAGAGCGAACGCGCCGCATAGAGGCCGAGCGATTTGAGATCGCGGGCGAGCACTTCCATCGCCGCGACACCGCCATCCTCGATCGCGGCGACAAATTCGGCGCGGTTGGCGAAGGGAAAATCCTCGCTGCCCCAGATGCCGAGACGCTGCGCATAGGCGAGATTCTCGACCGCGGTGGCACCGGTCGCGGAGACGTAGACGACGCGCGCGTCGGGAAGGGCGTGCTGCAGCCGCAGTCCCGCCCTTCCTTGCTGCGACGGGGCGACGTCGCCACGCTCGCTTTTGCCGCCAGCTGCGTTGGCCATGGCGTGGGCCTCGTCGAAGACGATGACGCCATCGAAAGATTTTTTCGCCCCCGACGGGTTTCCTCCAATCCTCGTCGGGTTTTCTTTGATCGCCGTCGGGCCTTCGGCCCTCCCTGACTCTTGGTCTACCCAGTCGAGGATCTGGGCTATCCGGGATTTCTTGCCCTCCCGTTCCTGCGAGCGGAGCGTCGCGTAGGTCGTGAAAAGGATGCCCTCTGCAAGGCGGATCGGCGTGCCCTGCCGATACCGTGAGAGCGGCTGGACGAGAAGTTTTTCCTGGCCAAGTGCCGCCCAATCGCGCTGGGCGTCTTCAAGCAATTTGTCGGACTTGGAAATCCAGATTGCACGGCGGCGCCCCCGCAGCCAGTTGTCGAGGATGATGCCGGCGACTTGCCGTCCCTTGCCACAGCCGGTTCCGTCACCCAAAAACCATCCACGGCGGAAGCGGACCGCGTTCTCAGCACCTTCTGGCGCGGCGGAGACGAAATCGCAGGTCTCGTCAACCGTCCAGGCGCCGGTGAGATGGCCGTAATGGGCTTCGCCGGCATAGATGACGCTTTCGATTTGGGCGTCTGATAGCAGGCCCTCGTCGATGATCGCATCAGGAAGAAGCGGCCGATAGGAAGGTTTTGGCGGCGCGACGGCGGCCATTGCGGCCGACTGCACGAGCGGCGTCGGATGCGGCTTTGCGCGGGGAATGTCGATCGACTGGAGCGCGTAGGGTTCGTAGATCGAATCGGTGAGCCGGCCGCCCTCTTCCGGCATCCAGTCGCGTAGCTCATAGGCGAGGGGGACTGCCGGCGTACTGTTTGCCTTGACCTGGCTAGCTGGTTTCGCCCGCGCAATCGGGCGGACCGCCGTTGAGACAGCGAGGGGTGAAGCTCTCGCGGCCGATCGGCCGCTCATGTGCATGGCGGCATTGCGCGGGATGACATTGGACAGCGCGCCGATCGAATCGGGAAAACCGCCCGGTAGCCGGGTCGGCAGATCCCTGATCCAGGCGAGCAACGTTTCGACATCAGTGGCCTTGCCCGGCGACCGGACGAACCCGGTCGGGTCGGTAGCAGGAACTTTGTCGATGATGGTCAAGCGGGTCTCAGTGGTGGTGCCATGGCGGGCGTAGACACGACCGTCGAGCGCCGCGGTGAAGATGACGGTGCCCTGCTGCTGCAGGCGTTCGAAGGCCGGCCGCCATTTGGGGTTTTCCGGAGACAGCCCGGTGCCGGTGATGGCGACGAGGCGCCCGCCTGGACGCAGGCGTGCGAATGCGGAAGAGAGGTGCCGCCATGCCGCATTAGTGACATGGCCCTCGACATTGGCGCCGACGCTGAAGGGTGGATTCATCAGCACGACGGACGGCTCGATGGCCGCGTCGAGATGATCGTCGATATGGGCGGCGTCGTGCCGGGAGACGGGGACCCTGGGGAACAGCAGGCCGAGGAGATCGGCCCGCGTCGCGGCAAGCTCATTGAGGGCGATCGAGGCGCGCGCCATTTCGGCATGAACGGCGAGCAGGCCCGTGCCGGCCGAGGGTTCGAGAACGAGGTCGCAAGATGCGATCGTCGCGGCGTGCGCCGTGACGAAGGCCAGCGGCAAGGGTGTGGAGAGCTGCTGCAGGGCCTGGCTCTCGTCGGACCGTCGCGTATGGGTGGGAAGTAGTTCGGCAATGCGCTTAATCATCGCCAGCGTTGCCTGCGGCGTGGTCGACCGCGACAGGATGGCAGGGCCGAACCGGCGCAAAAACAGCACCTGGGCAACTTCGAGCGCTTCATAGGCGTCCTTCCAGACCCACAACCCTTGCGCATCGCTGCCGCCAAAACTGGTCGTCATGGCGGCGCGCAGTGCGGCGGTGGTGACAGGCTCGCCCTGTTCTAGGAAAGGCAAAAGCAGCGTTCCCGCCTGATGGATTGCCTGGGCGTTGTTGATGGAGGCAGGCGTCGGCGTGTCCAGGGGAGCAGCAGTCCGGGCAACGGCCGGTGTGGGCGAAACAATGTTCATGGAAATGTCCTTCGCGAGTGGGGAGTGGCGCCCGCGCGGACACTCTCTGCGCGCCAGCCGGGCCGCACGCCTCCCGGCTCCCCTCTGCCTCTGGCGCCGATGCACCAAAGGGGTTGCGCTCTCTCCAAACCCATGACTTGAATGCGCGCACAGGGATGCGGCGGCGACCTGGAGCTGTGGAGGTGATGCGACGGTTTAGAATTGGCAGTGCGGTCTACGATGAGGCAGCGCCTGACCTGCAGGCGGCGCTTGCAAGCGCCTATGCCCGCACCGAGCGTCCGCTATGCCTGTGTCGCGAGCCAGGCTGCCCGATGTACATCGCCCGCATCGGCGACCTTCATCTGATCAAGCGCATGCCGCTCAGCGGCGGCGGGCATGATCCGTCCTGCGATTCCTATGAATCACCTTATGAACTGTCCGGGCTGGGCGCCTTGATGGGCAGCGCGATAGAGCTCGATCCGCAAAACGGCTTGGCCGCCCTCAAGTTGGACTTCAGCCTGTCGAAGACAGGGAGCCGCGCGGCATCGGTGCCTGCGGGGCAAAGTTCCGCCAGCGTAACCGCCGATCCCAGGAGAATGTCGCTGCGTGGCCTGCTTCATTATCTCTGGCACGAGGCCGAACTGACGGTCTGGACATCGAGGTGGGCCGGCAAACGGCATTGGTGGAATGTCCGCTGGCATCTCCTTGAGGCTGCCGGGCAAATGACAGTGAGGGGCGGACCACTCGCCGATATCCTGTTCGTGCCCGAGCCGTTTCGGGCCGAGAACAGGCAAGCCATCGAGCAGCGTCGCAACGCGGTTCTCGGCACGGCGCTCCCGCCGAAATCAGGTCCACGAAAGTTGCTCGTCCTGGTCGGCGAAGTGAAGGAGATCGTGCCCGCCCGCTCCGGTCAGAAACTCGTCATCAGGCACCTGCCCGGTTTTCCCTTCATCATCGACGATGCATTGCATCGCCGCTTGCAGGCGCGTTTTGAAAAAGAATTGTCGTTGTGGGCAGCGGATTCCAGCTCGCATCTCATGACGATCGCGACGTTCGGACTGAACCTGGCCGGCCTCGCCATTGTCGAGGAGGTCGCGTTGATGGTGGTGTCCGAGAACTGGATTCCCTACGAGACTGTCCCGGAGAAAAGGCTCGTCGATGGGCTCGCCCGCCTTCGCGAGAAGAGCGTGAAGGGATTGCGCTTTGACCTGCAACCCGACCAGCCGATCGCCAATGCGTTGCTTCAGACCAGGGACGAGCCGATCGCGCTCTTTGTCGTTCCGGCCGGAGCGGACCAGAACTTCGAAGTGTCGCTAGACGAAATGATCGCCGCGCGACCGGAGATCGGCTCCTGGGTGTGGCGGGTCGGCGAAGGCGATATGCCGCCGCTACCGCCTTGAGTGTCGGCGGAATTTCCGTGGCTGCTTCAGTATGTCTTAGGCCAGGCCCAGCTTCCTCTTGAGCTCGGCATTTTCCTTGCGCAGACGCTCGGCAAGCAGGCTCTTGAGGCGCTTGTTTTCTTCTTCGAGCGCGACAAGATCACGGAGATCGCCGCTGTCTGAAGAAGGTGCGGCAGCCCTCTTCCAATAATAGTAGGTCTGCTCGGATATGCCGGCCTGGCCAACCGCAATCTTGCTGGTCGCGCCGCCAGCGATCGATTTCTCGATCTGGGCAAGCTTCTGGGCGCGTTCCTTCTCAGAATAGGTCTTTCGGGCGGTCTTCGCTGCCACGGGAGCTTCCGCGGCCTGGGGCGCAGGTTTCGCTCCGTTCTTGCGGACCGGCTTTACGAGCTCTGCCTTCGCTTTCTTTGCTCCCGGAACTTTCTTCTTCGATTCAGGCACTCTGGCTGGCGCTACTGTCGTCTGAACAGTCTGATCATCCTGAAAATCGGCCATCATATACTCCGCTTGTGGTCTTTCCCCTTCTTCAGCATCAAGGGGTCTTATAGTGAAGTCAATGACCTGGGAATTTGGGAGCGGAGCAGCATGAGCCGGCTGCGTCATCTCCGTGACAATTTTGGACAGGTCGAGACCACCCCAGATCGAATTGCTTGGCTTTTGCTTGCCGCGCTTCTGTTTCACTTCTACGATAAATGGCCGGATCTGGCGCTTCATAGTCTGTTCCTTCATGTGAGCATGACTTGCAAGCCAAGTCGCTGTTCGTGTTAGCGAGTATCCGACGTATCTTATCGCTCTCGCCGTGCTTTATCGGAGAAGCCCCGCAACGAGCAAGCGGTGTGTCATGGGCCTAGGGCAATCGGCTCAATCAACGCGGGCAAACACGCCAACAGAGAGAGCTGCATCGTACACGAGATGCTTAGGCGTCTAGCCGGCGGTGTGGGATGCTGTGCACAATCCGGCTGGAGCGATTGCAATCCCAATTTTCTTGGCAACTAATCTTCTCATGGGGGCGGATGAGCTGGACGCGCTTGTTTTCGGGATGGCGGTCGACAGCGTTCGGGCGCTTTCTGTTCCTTTCGCGGAAAAAGTCGAAGAAATCGCCCACAGAAGCCACGGCGTGCTGCTTTTCAATTTGCGCATCGATGGCGACATGGAATTTCAGCGCGTCGCCGCCATCCGGTATCCAAGCAATCAGACAGGCGTTCTCGTGCTGGATAAGCAAGGCTTGTTGACCAGCCATTGCATGGTCAATGGCACTTTCTCCTGCTTTATCGCTCCGTTGGAGGACTGGAACACGCTGCCGCTCGCAACGCAGGCCAGGACGACGATCGCCGGCTCGGCCAGCCTGTTCATCGGCGCTTTACGCAATGCCGGGTACCTCCCGCGTCGCAGGCACTGATGCCACGTTTTGCTGAGGGCCGGATGCTTGTATCCTCGGGGCAGTTGGCCATACGGTCTCGCATGCCTCAACAGCTTGAGGATGGGCCGTACGCGGGTGCATCCATTGAGCGAAAGTCGCTCCCCGTGATGGAGACGCTTCACCGCCAAAGCGCGGTTCTTATAGATGGCCATCGTCGTCTTCCTTCATCAGCTCCGACGCAATCGGACTTTGGACAGGAACTCGTCGATCTCGAGATCCGACAGATCATCGAGCAGCTTGAAGACAGCACCATGCCTTCCGGCGTTAACGAGAATCGTGCGTTTGCCGCGATGTTCGGCCCACCGGTCTCGGGATCTGCATTGCGGGCGATCCCCCTAAGCTCGACAGGGGTCATGTTCCAGATCGCCTCAAGCTTTTCCGCGCGGGTCATGCTATCGCTCGCGCCGGTCTCGTGGGCGATGATGGCGGCGCGCATCTTGTCTGGCGACTGCCGATCCGTGAGATCGCAGAAGCCATGAAACCAGCGCTCGCGCCCGCGGATCCGGATCGCGAAGAATACGCTGTCACGTTGCCGGCCTTGAACTCCGACATGCCGAACATGCCGGTGCGCATGAACAGCGGCGGCATCAAATCGAGTATGAAGTGGTATTCTGACGCGGGGATCTCGAACCACTCGCCTGAATAGGGAGTGCCGGAAAGCGGATCGATGCCGGGAGTGTCCTTGTGTCGGCTGAACAGTTGGAACATCTGCTCGCGGGTGACGACGACGTCGAGCACCTTACTGAACGGCGGATGTGCGGTCATGGGGGTTCTCCTAAACGCAGGTCGGCCAAGCGCGGCATGAACCGCGTCGTGGCAATTGGTTGGTGGTGTTGTGGCTGTCGACTGGCCGAGCCTGCGGCCGGCGCGTACACCCGCGATGATGGGGTTTGCAGGGTTCAGGCGGCGCGGCGCTCGGAGGAACGCGAAGCGTCTCGACCAACCCCGGTGATGGCACGGACGGCGGCGGCGAGCGCCGGGATCTCGTCGAGCATGCCGAGCGCAACGAAGTGGTTGGCCCCGCCGGTATAGTCGTTGCGGCCCTTGCAGGTGCGGATCAGGATGCCGTGACCTGAGGATAAGCCGAACTGGCCGACCTGGATGTAGGCGCGGTCATGGTGCAGGGTAATTTCACCGGAAACGGCTATGCACGCCTTGTTTGAGCGCAGGTCAAAACTTCCCTGCGGCAGGGCAAGTTCGGCGGCGAGTTTCTTCAGCCGTGAACGGGCTGTGGTGTGGAAACGTCTCTTCTGCTGCTCGTCGTAGGAGCAGCTTCTGTTCCAGTCGAACATGTCGATCTCCATGAAACGCAAGCGCCCGGGGTCGCGATGGCGATCCCGGGCTCGAGAGTGAGTTGGTACTGAAATCGGCCCGGCGGGAATGCCGGGCCCGGTGCGAGCGTGAGGCCGATTATTCGGCGGCCTGGAGGTGGTCCGCCTTGTCGCCGTCGATGGTCACCGGCTCATCGGAGGACGGATCCGCATCGTCGGCGAGGAAGGCGGGAAGCTCGGCGGCATCGCCGTCGAGAGCCGCCTCGACCGACATGTCGCCGGCGACCGCGTCGCCAGCATCGGCAGACACTTCATCGACCTCAACGCGCAGCGGCTCTGGCAGCCAGTTCGAGCCTTCGAGAAGACGGGCAGCTTCACGGGCCATGATGTCCTTCTTCATGTGGTCGATCAGCTGCGCGGAGTCTGCGCCACGCGCTTCACGGACAGCCTGTAGAATCCGCGCCTTGGTGAGCCGCCCGAGGAACTCGACCGTAGGCGTCCAGCCGGCGTCGACCATGTCGAACTGGAGCGAGCGGCCAAGCACGTCTGCATGCTCGAGCGCCTTCGCTCGCCTGTTCCAGGGTTCGACCACCGCATTGAGGGTCAGCGAGACGCAGTGCGCGAACAGCGCCTTGCGGCTTGCTTCATCGAGGCCGAGCAGGAAGTCCCACAGGCCTTCCGCCTCATCTGGCAAATCGCGGTCCCAGGCTTCGTGCCGCTCGGAGATCTCCTTGGCCCAGGATGTCTCGGCAAGACCGTCGACCTGACTGAAGCTGCCGCTCTTCAGGCTGATCTCCAGGCACGTGTTCGGCGCGAAGCGATAGAAAACCTGCAGGACGAAGGCATGGAGTGCGGCGACGAAGGCGCTGTCGACGTCACCGGCGACCGCGTTGCGTAGTGCCAGCGTCCGCTGCGCGGTCAGGTCGAAGACGAGCCGATCAGGCAGTGGCTTGATGCCATCGTCCTCGCCGTCGTCGCCCGAGGCGTCGTGCACCGGTATGCCGTTGACAACAACACCATCGCCATCGTCGCCGCCATTAGATCGGGTTTCGCCGTCGGCGCCCTGTTCCTCGCCCTCATCGACGTCGCCGGTTTCGGTCCGCGGCTCGTCCTCGTACCGCACGAAACCGGCATCGACCTGGAGCGCGCCGTTCGCGGCAAGCGTGACGAACACACCGGCGATGGCCTTCTGGGCGGGATCGTAGCTTTGAGGACGATCATCGATCGCATCGAGCTCGGAACCCAACTGGTCAAGCTTCGCCTCGATTGCTTCATCGGCATCCTCGGCCTTGGCATAGTCCGCATCCAGCTGGTCGTATTCGGCCTTCAGCGCGTCGTAGCGTTCAATCTCCCCGGCGCTGAGCTCCTGCGCCTCGGCGTAGATGCGCCGCATGCCGGAGGTGTGGCCATAGGGAAAGCTGATCGCCGCATCTACCCATTTCCAGCCTTCGGCGCGGATCGCCTCGGCATCCACCTTCAACCTGTCGAAGACAAGCTGCTCGAGAAGTGCGGCATCTTGGAACCAGCCGCCGGAATCCTGCTCGAACAGATCGCGAAGGATGACCCCGCCGGCAGCCTCATAAGCTTCGGCGCCGACATAGACGGCCCGGCGATCATCGGCCCGCACCGTCGTCTCCGTCAGCAGACGCCTGATGTAATACGGTTCCTGCGTGTGCGAGCTGGAGATCCGCTCCCAGACCTGTTCCTGGCGCGCATGATCGTCGGAGATCGAAAGCGCCATGATTTGCTCGAGCCGGATTTCGTCCTTCTCGTAGAGATCGAGAAGCTTTGGCGATACCGATGCCAGCCGCAGGCGCTGTCTCACGGTGGCCGGCGATACGAAGAAGCGGGCACCGATCTCGTCGGGATCGAGGCCCTGATCGCTGAGCGTCTTGAAGGCACGAAACTGGTCGAGCGGATGAAGATCTGCACGGCGCAGGTTCTCGGCAAGCGAGTCCTCTTCGGCTGAGGTCTCCTGCCTGCGGTTGACGATGCAGGGGATTGGCTCGTTCTTCGCCAGGCGCTTTTGCTTGATGAGGATGCCGAGCGCCAGGTACCGCCGGCCGCCGGCCGGCACCTCAAACGTGCCGGTCTCCTCGCCCTCGCCGTCGAGCACGGGACGGACGTTCAGGCTCTGGATCAGCTTTCGCCGTCCGATGTCTTCCGCCAACTGCTCGATCGACACGCCGTCCTTGATGCGCCGAACATTTTTCTGCGACAACATTAGCTTGTCATAGGGAATATTCTCCGCGGCGTTCATCGCGATCTTCTGAATGGCGTTCTTTGCCATGGTCAGGTTCTCCATAACGGGCGGCCCGGGGCCTCTCCCCGAACCTCCAAG
>NZ_RZRT01000090.1:0-15548 GCF_003998295.1 Mesorhizobium sp. M7A.F.Ca.US.011.01.1.1 | reverse complement strand
TTCGCGAAGATCCATCGAATAAGGCTTGCCCATCCATGCTGACCTCCTTGCCCAGCATGAAGGTTGAATCAGATTTGCACGCCTAAGGGAATCCCAAGCCGATTCAGTCTCATTTCATCCCGCTCTAGGGTCTCCGCGACGTCGCTTCGCGACTGCTTCGCCCTAGGATGACGAACGAAGAGGAGAGGCTTCAGCTAATTTCGAAGCGATCAGACCCTCCCTGCGTCAAGCCTCTAGTTGAACACCGCCTCGTACAGCCGCCCCGTCGCATCGGCGGCGACCGGCACGATGAAGATCTCGTGGCTGCCGCTTTTCCCGGTAAAAAGATAGGTCGCCTGCGGCAGCGCGATGTCGCGCGGGCCTCTGAACAGCAGCGAGAAACCGCCACCCGGGCGCGGGCTGGCGGCGATGGGCTTGACCGCGCTCAGCTCGAGCGGGATCTGCTGGCCCCCGGCTTCGATGGTGAAGGTTTGTCCCTGCTCGAAATCCGACACCGACGCCATTCCGTTTGCCTCAATCTGTCCGCTGGAGCGGTTCAGCCTTCGGATCGCTGATCCAGCTTTTGTTTCTTCGCAATTGCCAAGGGAAAACCGCTCCACACTTTTCCTGGAATTGCTCCAGCGGCGGCACTGTCGCCGCTTCGCCGCAAGCTGTCCAGAGGCGGGCAGGCCGGCGGTCGCGCTCCCCAAGACAATCGGCCGCCGCAAAACCCCAAAATACAGCACCGCCTGTCCTTTTATGCGCGCAAGAGACGCTGTAGTACTTTGTTCCTGCGCGGGATTCCTTTCGACCCAAGATCAGCGCAAACAAGCATAGATCCCGGCTTCGGGACCATTGGCAGCCTGATGGGCGTGCGGGAGACGGATGATGGCGGATGCAAAGACGAACGTGACGGGCGATGCGTTGCCGCTGTTCTATTCGAGGCCCGAGGCGCTCAATCCGGCGCGGCACGGCTCGCTTGGCCTGACCGCGCGCAGCGACTTCGGCTTCGCCCGCTCCGCGCACGCCATTCCGGTGGTCGCGTCGGAAATGCCGGCGGCGATGCGATCCTACCCGATCGTCTTTATCGGCCCGGCCAAGTCGCCAGTGATCATCACCGGCGTGCGCCAGAACGAGAACCTGTTCGTCGATGCCGACGGCAAATGGACCGGGCCGCACTACATCCCCGCCTATGTCCGGCGCTATCCCTTCATCCTGGCCGAAGACCCGACATCGGCCGGCCGGCTGACGCTGTGCGTCGAACGGGCCAGCGACCGGGTCGTCGACCAGTTGCTTGCGCCGTCCCGCGATGACAAGATCCTGCCGTTCTTCACCGGCAACGAGCCGACCGAAGCGACCAAACAGGCGCTCGCCTTCTGCAACCAGTTCCAGATCGACTTCAGAGCCACCCGCGAGATGGTCGAAAAGATCGATGCACACAGCCTGTTTTCACCGCGCCAGAGCAAGGTGACGCTGGAAGGCGGCGAGGTGCTCAACCTCACCGATTTCCAGGTGATCGACGAGCCGGCCTTCAACAGATTGAGCGACGAGGCGTTCCTCGACCTGCGCAAATCAGGCGCGCTCGGCCTGCTCTATTGCCACCTCGCCTCGACCAACAGCTGGACCTCGCTGGTGCATCAGGCGTCGCTGCGGAAGGCGGAGTAAGGCTCTCGAGTCTAAAGAGGCAGAGCGCGCAACTTGCTGATCCGCTGAATCGGTATCTCGTGCATAGAAGGCGCGGCGACCAATTTAGTGACCCCTTCGATCTCGGGCCACTTCCAGACGATGGTTGCCGCCACCTGGTTCATTGGCGTTTTCTGGTAAGCGGGCGCCAGAATAAATCCGTGAAGGCCGGCTGATCGCAAAGCCGCTCTCTCGGCTGGGTTTCTCAGAACGCGGCCATCCCCCGAGATGAAGATCCATGTCTCTGGTGCGCTTTGAAGATGTTTGATCCAGTCAATGTCGGCCGAGTGCCGACCGCCAGGAAGGCCTGGCACGTCCTTGATGTGAAAAGCACGATGCCCGTAATGGCTTATGAAACCGTCCAGAGTCGTAGCAAATAGCGGTGCGGTGCAGTTGTCAAACAGCACGTTCACGCCGCAATTCCATGCCCCATGGATGTCTCAAACTCAATAGATCGGCGGACGGACGCTTCCGGCACCAGATAGGCACGGGCGGCGCCAATAATCCCTTCCTGACGCGCAGCTGCTGCAAGGATCGCCGTCGGCACGCTTGAAGCGGCATCAATTGGCTGACCGAAAGACCGTGATGGGTCTACAACGACATTGAGCCGGCGACCGCCGGGCCACCACAAAAGCGGGTTGCCATCGTCGCCAAAATCGACAGTTTTTAAGATCGGCTCGATGATCCCTTTGAATTCATACTGGCGACGAAATAGGTTCAGGAGCCGTTCTCGCTCTTCGCCATCTTCGCCGGTTTCTATGACCGTTACAAAAATTTCCCGGCCGTCCGTTCGAAAGCGGTTGGTTGAAAGCGGACGGTCTTGACCAATGATATCTCGGGCAAGATGTATGGCCGCGCGAACACGCATCGCCGAAACTCCGGCGCGAATGAAGGCATCCGCGACCCGAACTTCCATAAGGTCTCGAAAGCCAAGAAAAACCCGCTCATCCCCCAAATCAACTTCAGGCGACCAAAGTGACGCGTACTTCTGGTCCTTAATGTTGTGGCCTCGGAGCCACCTAGCAATCTTGGCAGGACGGATATGCAAAAGCCGACCCGCTTCCGCAGGCGTGTAGACACCGACTCCGATCAGACTGTCCAATTCGATGCTCCCTTGCCTTATAGATTCAGCGTCTTGGGCGGCTGTCAATATGCGCGCTCAATAGTGACTGATCTGGCAAGCACAATCTATGATTTGCATGATTTTCGCTTTCCGCATGCGGGTAGCTATGCGGTAGCTTGCAACTGTAGACAAAGAAGAAGCCGCACTAGGCGGCCTTCTTATCTGCTTGATTCCCTCTGGAGGAAACTGGAGCGGGTGAAGCGATTCGAACGCTCGACCCCAACCTTGGCAAGGTTGTGCTCTACCCCTGAGCTACACCCGCTCGCACGGCGTCTTGGCCGCAAGCCGGGCCTATATGGCTGAAGAGCGCGGCGATTGCAACAGGGAAATCGCAGGCTTTTTGCGACACGATGCGCGGGGCCGGCAAGCCGCCGGCGGGCGCGTGAGTGGCGGGCGGCGAGGGCGCCAGCGCGAAGGGCGGTGCCGCTCACCGTGGTGTCGCATGACGGTCTTGTGTCGGCCGCCCGATTGGCCGTAAACGGCTGGCTGGAGAAACGGGACGAAGACGAAACCGATGCCGAAGACCGAAGCCGATTTGATGGCCTTTCTCGCCGAACTCGGGATTGCCGCCTCGACGAAGCGCCATCCGCCGCTCTACACGGTCGCGGATTCGCAGGCGCTGCGCGGCGAAATCGCCGGCGGGCACACGAAAAACCTGTTCCTGAAGGACAAGAAGGATAATTTCTTCCTGGTCACCGTCGGCGAGGACGCGGTCGTCGACCTGAAGCAGATCCACCAGGTGATCGGCGCCGCCAGCCGGGTCTCCTTCGGCAAGCCGGAGATGCTGATGGAGCTGCTCGGCGTCACACCGGGCGCCGTGACGGTCTTTGGCGTCATCAACGACACGGCAAACAGGGTCAAGCTCGTGCTCGACAAGGATTTGATGGAGCATGCGGTGATCAATGGGCATCCGCTGACCAATGAGGCGACGACATCGATCGCGGCGCGAGACCTGATCAGATTCGTCGAGGCAACCGGGCACGATGCTGCTATCTTGAAAGTCTCCGTGTGATCGCCACATGGATGGCTTGAGTCAGATGGTCTGAAGCATAGGGCGCCTGGCCGCCGGCCGGCGGCGCCACGGAAGGGTAAAGAGATGAGCGACAACAATCCGTTCGGCGGCTCCTTTGGCGGTAATGGCGGCCAGTACACCACCTCGGTGCAGTATGGTGGAGCGGCGCCGGCGCCGGCGAAAGTCGCGCTTGGCGATGCGCCCGCCGCTCCCGCCGATGTGATCAAGGACACGACGACGGCTGCCTTTGCCGCCGATGTCATCCAGGAATCGCGCCGCCAGCCGGTGCTGGTCGATTTCTGGGCACCCTGGTGTGGCCCTTGCAAGCAGCTGACGCCGCAGTTGGAGAAGGCGGTCAAGGCTGCCGGCGGCAGGGTCAAGCTGGTCAAGATGAACATCGATGATCATCCCTCGATCGCCGGCCAGCTCGGCATCCAGTCTATCCCGGCGGTCATCGCCTTCAAGGACGGCCAGCCGGTCGATGGCTTCATGGGCGCCATCCCGGAGAGCCAGATCAACGAATTCATCACCAAGGTCGGCGGCAAGGGCAATGGCGCGCCGCCGGTGGCGGAAGCCTTGGCAGCGGCGACCGAAGCGCGCGAGGCCGGCGACATGCAGACCGCGGCCGACATTTATGACGCCATCCTGGCGCAGGCGCCGGAGACGATCGAGGCGATCGCCGGACTGGGCGAACTGTTGTTCGACGCCGGCGACACGGAAGGCGCCGAGGCGCTTTTGGCAACAGCCCCGGAGGCCAAGAAGGATGCGCCGCCACTGGCAGCCCTACGGGCCAGGATGGCGGTTGCGGCGCAGGCGGCAGCTCTCGGCAATCCAGCCGAGTTCGAGCGCCGGCTGGCGGAAAATCCTGGGGATCACCAGGCGCGCTTCGATCTGGCCATGATCCAGAACGCCAACGGCGACCGCACCGCGGCCGCAGACAATCTGCTGGCCATCATCAAGGCCGACCGAAGCTGGAACGAGGATGGCGCCAGGACGCAATTGCTGCAGCTGTTCGAGGCATGGGGCATGACCGACGAGGCAACGCTTGCCGCGCGCCGCAAATTGTCGGCATTGCTGTTTTCCTGAGCCGTTTACCGGTTGTTTTGCCGCACGGGCTTGGCGTCGGCCATGACTGCGCCAGATTAGAACTGCGATGACGCGCTTCTGGTGAAGCGATCGGAGGAATATGGTGCAAGCGGGAAACGCGCATTACCGGCTCGCCAAGGATTTGCCGTCGACGATCCCGATCTTTCCGCTCGAGGGGGCGCTTTTGCTGCCGGGAGGCCGCATGCCGCTCAACATCTTCGAGCCGCGCTATCTGCAGATGGTGGACGAGGCGATTGCCGGCTCGCGGCTCATCGGCGTCATCCAGCCCAGTCTCGACGGCGCCTTGCGCGGCGATGGCGAGCCGGAGCTCTGCAATGTCGGTTGCGCCGGGCGCATCATCGCTTTTTCCGAGAGTGGCGACGGCCGCTACCTGATTTCGCTGCAGGGCGTGTGCCGGTTCCGCATCGCCCACGAATTGACGGTCAAGACGCCGTTTCGCCAGTGCAAGCCCGCGCCTTTCCTTGCCGATCTCGACGAGGATCAGGCGGACAACGAGATCGACCGGCCATCGCTGCTCAAGGCGTTTCGCGCCTATCTGCAGGCCAACGATTTGGAGGCCGACTGGGAAAGCGTCAGCCGCGCCGAAAATGCCATGCTGGTCAATGCGCTGTCGATGATGGCGCCCTACGGGCCGGCCGAGAAACAGGCGCTGCTCGAAGCAGCCGACCTGAAGACCCGGGCCGAGACGCTGATCGCCATCACCGAAATGGCGCTGGCGCGCGAGAATGAGGACTTTGGCTCAAGTTTACAGTAAGAGGGCGCGATGGCGGACGGACGTGACGAGAGGAAGGTCGACCCCAAGCTGCTGGAGCTGCTGGCCTGCCCGCTGACCAAGGGGCCGCTGGCCTGGGATCCAGAGCGCGGCGAACTGATTTCCAGGGTCGCCAAGATTGCCTACCCGGTGCGTGACGGCATCCCGATCATGCTGCCCTCCGAGGCGCGGACGCTTTCGGTGGAGGACGTGCTAGCCCCGCCGCCGCCACGCTTGGGTGGGCCGGGCTGAGTTCTTGCACCACAGGCTGGTGAGGTGGGCGGGACAGCACCCCCCTCTGGCCTACCGGCCATCTCCCCCGCAAGGAGGGAGATTGGCAGCTTTGGCGCTTTCGCACATTCCAGCAACCGTGGAGATTAGCGAAAGCCGAGACTACATCCAATCTTCCCCCTTGCGGGGGAGATTGCCGGTAGGCCAGAGGGGGTGCTGTCCCGCTGCCATCGAAGTTTTTGACACTACTGAAAATTCCGCCCCTTGGGCATGACCCTTTCCGCTTCTTCCGACAGCGTTGCGAGATCCTGACGGATCGGTGCGCTTTGTTTGGCGGGGCTGGAGCGATCCGAACGCTCCTTGGCGAGGTCTCCCGGAGGAACCGCCGGGATGGCCCCGCTGACCTTCTCCAGAAGCACGGTCAGCCAGGGCGTCAGATCCTCGATCCTCTCGGCGACGATGTGGACCACGCCCGATTCCGACTGCAATTTTCCGGTGACCTTGACGAACCGGGCGCCCATGACGATCGGCCGGTAACGGTCGAAGGTTCTTTGCCAGAAGATGACGTTGGCCACCGCCTTGTCGTCTTCCAGCGTCAAGAAGATCGCGTTCCCCTTGCCGGGGCGCTGCCGCACCAGCACGAGGCCGGCGACGGAGACGCGCCTGCCGTCGCGCACGGAAGGAAGGTTCGCATTGGGAATGACGCCGGCGCGGTCGAGCCGCTCGCGCAGGAAGGCGACCGGATGCGCCTTCAGCGACAGGCCGAGCGCGCGGTAATCATGGATGACATGCTCGCCGAGCGGCATTTTCGGCAGCTTCGTCTCGGGCTCCAGCTCGCGCAGGCGAAGCGCCGGCTGGTCGAACAGCGGCAGCCTTTCGGCGGCGCTCTTGCCGTCGAGCGCGCGCACCGCCCACAAGGCTTCGCGACGATCAAGGCCGAGCGAGCGGAAGGCATCGGCTTGCGCCAGCCTCTCGATCTCGCCGACATCGAGGCCGGAGCGCAGCCAGACATCCCGGACGGATCCGTAGCCTGAGCCGCGCCGTTCGACGAAGGCCGCCATACGCTCCTTCGACAGGCCCTTGATCTGGCGGAAGCCGAGCCGGACGGCATGCTTCGTCTCGATGACGCCGCGCATTTCGGCATGGCGCGGGAGGATACGGGCCGGATCGAAAGGCGCTTTCTCCAGCGTGCAATCCCAGACCGAAAAATTGACGTCGACGTCGCGGATGTCGACGCCATGGTCGCTTGCGTCGCGCACGAGCTGGGCCGGCTGGTAAAACCCCATCGGCTGTGAATTCAGGATCGCGGCGCAGAACACGTCGGGATAGAAGGTCTTGAACCAGCAGGAGGCGTAGACGAGCAGGGCGAAGGAAGCGGCATGGCTTTCGGGAAAGCCATATTCGCCAAAGCCCTCGATCTGCTTGAAGCAGCGCTCGGCGAAGTCTCGTTGATAGCCTTTCTTGACCATCCCTTCGACCATCAGCGTTTCATAGTTTTTGATCATGCCACTGCGCTTAAAGGTGGCCATAGCGCGTCTTAGCTTATCCGCCTCACCGGGCGAGAAGCCCCCGGCATCGATCGCGATCTTCATTGCCTGCTCTTGAAACAACGGCACACCGAGAGTTCGCTCCAGAATGGCTTGAAGTTCCTTGCTCGGATACTCGACCTTCTCCTTTCCCTGCCGTCGACGAAGGTAGGGGTGCACCATATCGCCCTGGATAGGACCGGGTCGCACGATCGCCACTTCGATGACCAGATCATAGAATGTGCGGGGCCTGAGACGCGGCAGCATCGACATCTGGGCACGCGATTCAATCTGAAAGACGCCCAATGTGTCGGCACGGCAGATCATGTCGTAAACGCGGCTATCCTTTTGCGGAATTGTCGCAAGGGTCAGCCGCCGGTCATACTTGTCCCTTACTCGGTAGTGGGTTTCCAGCAGATCGAAAGCACGCCTCAGGCAAGACAGCATGCCAAGCGCCAGCACATCGACTTTGAGGATGCCGACATTATCCAGGTCATCCTTATCCCATTCGACCATCTTGCGTTCGTCCATCGCCGTCTTGACGATGGGCACGATCTCATCGAGCCGGTCTTTGGTGATGACGAAGCCGCCGACATGTTGCGACAGATGACGGGGAAAGCCCATGATATCGTTGGAGCGTTCGATCACCAGTTTTGCCAGCGGGTCGGTGCGGTTGATGCCGCCAGCGTGAGCCTCCTTCTCGCCAAGTTCGGAGGTCGACCAACCCCAGATCGTGCTCGCCAAAGCGCTTCTGACATCTTCCGACAGGCCCATTGCCTTAGCCACTTCGCGTAGCGCCGAACGGCCGCGATAGCTGATGACGGCTGCGGCCAAGGCTGTGCGTTTGGCGCTGTATTTATTGTAGATATAGGCGATGACCTCATCACGCCTCTCATGTTCGAAGTCGACATCGATGTCTGGAGGTTCGTCGCGCTCCGTCGAAACAAAGCGCTCGAAAAGAACGTCCAGAAGGCCAGGATCTACCTCCGTAATCTCCAGACAATAGCAGATGACGGAGTTTGCGGCGGAGCCGCGACCCTGACACAGAATGCCGACCTCTTCCGAACGCGCGAACCGAACGATGTCGCGAACGGTGAGAAAATAACGGGCGTATTTCTTCTGACCGACAATTTCGAGTTCGTGCCGGATGAGTCCTTCCACTTTGTCAGGGATGCCCTCGGGGTAACGTTTCCTGGCGCCCTCCCAAGTCAATCTCTCCAGTTCCGTCTGAGGGTCGACGCCTGCCTCAGTCGTCTCCTCTGGATAGTTGTGCTTCAGCTCCTCAAGGGAAAAACCCAGGCTTTCCGCAAACCGCAAGGTCTCGGCCAATGCTTGCGGATGCCTGCGGAACAGGCGCGCCATCTCCATTGGCGGCTTCAGATGACGCTCGGCATTGGCGCTGAGTTGCAGCCCGACCCCGGCGACGGGCGTGTTGAGGCGGATCGCGGTCAGCACGTCCTGCAGCGGGCGCCGTTCGGCCGTGTGATAGAGAACGTCGTTGGTCGCCATCAGTGGAATACCGACGCTCTCGGCAAGCGCCGCGGCCTGCTCGATGCGGAAACGGTCATCGCCGGCGTAGTCGGGCGAAACGCCTAGCCGCAGATTCCTGCCGAAGCGGCCTTTGAGCTCACCAAGCAAAGCGAGACTGTCTTGCGCGCCCGCCGACAGATCGGGCAGGACCGCCAGCGACATCAGGTCACCCCATTCGAGCAGGTCGCCGCGCTGGAGAAGGGTGGCGCCTTTGCCGTTCTCGTCGCGCAGATTGGCTTGGGTAAGCATGCGGCAGAGATGTCCCCAGCCCTTGCGGTCCTGGGGATAGGCGAGGATGTCGGGCGTGCCGTCGCCGAAAACCAGCCGGCAGCCGGGGTGATAGGAGAGTTTTTCGACCTTGGCCTGCTGCCAGGCGCGCACCACGCCGGCCACCGTGTTGCGGTCGGCAAGCCCGATCGCCGAGAAGCCCAGGAGCTTGGCCGCGACCACCAGCTCCTCCGGCTTGGAGGCGCCGCGCAGGAAGGAGAAATTCGACTGGATGCCGAACTCGGCATAGGGGATGACGGTCAGCGCGTTCATGCGAAGACACCATGCATGAACCAGCGCGGCGGCACCTGCGTGTTGCCGTAAAGACCTTGCCGGTAAAGCCAATAACGGCGGCCGTCGGCGTCCTCGATGCGGAAGTAGTCGCGGGTTGACGTGATCGGGTCGCTCGCTGCCTCGCGCCACCATTCGGCGGCGATGCGTTCCGGCCCTTCGGCACGCGTGACCCGGTAGAGCGCGCGCCGCCAGCGGAAGTTCAGCGGTGGTCCTTCCGGCATTTCAGTGGCCGGCACATCGATGGGTTCGGGCGAGCGGAACAGCCGGATCGGCCGTTCCGGCGGAAAAATGGTTTTTGGTGCCTGCAGCCTGTCCGGCTTCTTCGGCGGCGTGGTCCGGCGCGGCGCTTCGGTGAAGGGGATCGTGGCGACGGCACGCTCCGGCAGATGGCTTTCGACCGCGACCGGCCGGAGAACCGCCCCCTCGCCGAGCCGGGCGCGGATGCGGTCGGCGAACAGCGCGATATCGGCACCGTCGTCGGTCGTTTCGCCAGTCAGATCGGCCTGCTGCATGTCGAAGGTGGCTGCCGCCAACACCGAGAGCCGCACCAGATCGAAACCATAGCCGGCATCGATATCCTGTTCGAGCGCGGCCAACCTTTCATGGAACAGTTTCTGGATCAGCCGGGGTTCGCGCAGCGGCCGCGAGGTGCCGATGGCGATGCGGCTGACGGCGCCGTCGACGCGAAAGAGCAGCAGCGCCAGCGTCCTGGCGCCCTCACCGCGGCGCTCGAGATCGGTCTTCAAGGTCGCCGCCAGCATGCCCACCAGCCGTTCGATGTCCTCGGTCAAGGTGACGGGTTCGGCGAGGTGGCGTTCGACCGAAAGCGGCGCGACGGGAAGGCGCGGCGACACCGCTTCGTCGAGACGGCCAAGCGCCTGGTCGAGGCGCAGGAGCAGCAAGGCGCCGAAGCGGCGGGCGAGCGGCGCGCGCGGTGCGGCCATGACGGCGCCCGCCGTGCGCAGGCCGACGCTTTCCAGGCTGGTGCGGGTCGCGGGTTCGATGCGCAGTGCGGCCAGCGGCAGGGGCGCGAGCAGCGCTTCTTCCTCGCCGCCAGCGACGATGCGGTCGCCGCAAAACCGTGCCGCCGCCCAGGCCGCGCCCGGCGTCGCGGCAAGCCCGGCACGGACATCGAAACCCTGATGGAAGAAGCGCGACAGGATGTCGTCCAGCATGGCACGTTCGCCGCCGAACAGATGGGTGCAGCCGGTGACGTCGAGAAACAGGCCGTCCGCGCCATCCAGCGCCACCAGCGGGGTGTAGCGGTCGCACCAGTCGGCAAGGCCTTCGAGCAGGCGGCGGTCGGCTTCCGGATCGGCCTCGACGATGTCGATCGACGGATGCATGGCGCGCGCATCGGCGATGCCCATGTCGCGCTTCAGGTGCAGCGCCTCAGCCCGCTCGTCGAGGGCCGAGATGCGCTGTGCGTTGCGGTCGCGATGGCTGATCACGAGCGGCGGGTGAGATGGGTGATCCGACGGCCGGGAACGCCAGGACCGCCCCAGACGCTGGCGCAGGACCCTTTCCGCCGCCAGATAGGGAAACCACAGGGACAGGATTCTTTGGCCGGTTTCTTCCCCCACCTGCTCCTTCGTCGCCCGCTCTTTCGTCGAATGCGCATTCATCGGGATTCCACTCCAGTGTGAATTGTCCAGGCAGGGCCGTGCGGCTCTTGCCGATGGTGAGGGTGAAGGCCGGGCGGCCGATCGAGCCGGCCAGCGGCCCGGCGATGGTGTCGCGCGGCACCGCCGGTGCCGACGCGACGATGAGGCGGACGGGTGCCGCCGTCGGTTCGGGTTCGGCCGCCTGCCGCAGCAGGAACACCGGGCGGCCGGCCGCTTGCGCCCTTGCATGCAGCCGGCGTGTCGCGGTCAGGTCAAGCCGCTGCGGATTGCCGCGAATTTCGAGGATGACCGCGGCGAGCGCCGTCATCCGGGCCGCCTCCTCGGCGACCCACAGCGCATCGACAAGTCTCGGTGCCTCGGAAAACAGCAATTGCTCCGGCTCGATGCCGAACGAGGCGTGAAGCCCCCTGGCATAGGGAAAGCCGGCCTCGCGAAAGATCTCCGATGTGCCGATCCACAGCACCGGCAGCCCCGGCGTCTGCTTGAGGATCAAGCTTGTGAGCGACAAAGCGAAGCCGGCGACGGCCCCGGCATCGCGGGTTTGCGTGCCATGGATTTCGCTCAGGGCGGCCTTCGGCAGGCCGCCGCTCAGGGCGGCGTCGAGGCGCTCGACGCCAATAGGCAGGAACGCATCCGGCAACGCCGCGGCAATGCCACGCCGGACGATTGTGAGATCGGTGTTGACGTCGGCATCAAAGGGCGCGGCGGCCGGCGCAGCCAAGCGCTCGGGCAGCGTTCCCTCGATTTTCGCGATCTGGCGGCGCAGGGCAAAAACAGTCTCCCGCGCCACGGCGGTCATCGCCATGACGGTCAGCTTCCACTCACATTGTTCCTGTTATGTTCCCTATAGATTCCAGAGCGCATCCCAAGAGTCAAGCAGACACATGGGGAATTTATTCCTCTCCGCGCGGATGGCGCAGGCGCATCGGCCCGTGTCATTTGCCGATTCCGGTGCGAAAGCCTATATGCCGGGATCAAAGGACAAAGCATGGCACGCATCTACAAGACCCGCACCTGGCACGACGAACTCTCGCCCTCGATGGACGAAATGGAGTTCCTGGCGCTGG
This sequence comes from Mesorhizobium sp. M7A.F.Ca.US.011.01.1.1, assembly GCF_003998295.1. Taxonomy (NCBI): domain Bacteria; kingdom Pseudomonadati; phylum Pseudomonadota; class Alphaproteobacteria; order Hyphomicrobiales; family Phyllobacteriaceae; genus Mesorhizobium; species Mesorhizobium sp. M7A.F.Ca.US.011.01.1.1. The sequence continues at coordinate 3,353 of NZ_RZRT01000090.1, read as the reverse complement.
AGGCGTACGCCCATCTGCCGGAGGATTTTCGCAAGCTGACCGGCGAGATCGTTATCCAGATCGCCGAATTCCCGACCGACGAGATCATGGACGATCTGTCGCTAGAAACGCCGTTCGACCTGCTCGGCCTGTTCGAGGGACGCGGCATCGCCGAGCGCTGGAACCCGCAGACCGGCGAAGGCCCGAACCGGATCACGCTCTACCGCCGCGCCATCCTCGATTACTGGTCCGAAAACGAAGAGACGCTGGGCGACATCGTCACCCACGTGCTGATCCACGAGATCGGCCACCATTTCGGGCTGTCGGACGATGATATGGAGAAGATCGAAGAGGCGGCGGAATAGCTGGTTCTGCGTCGCGTGAAATGTCCATTCCTATCCAGTCGGTCCAGAACCCAGCGGCGGCAAGGGTTTCTGGGATCCCGCTTCAGATAGGTTGGTCATTCGGCTGATGAAAAGATGCAGCGCCTTGCGCACGGCGAGCGATGGCGGCTCGGACGGATGCCACTCCGGAAAATGACCATCAACCACCATTCGTGCCAACCCATAGACAAAGGCACGGGCGGCAAGAACCAGATGATCGAAGTCCGCGTTCGCAGCCAGCTGACCCTGGTGTTGCGCTTGGGTCAGCAGGTCGATCATCTTCCGGCGAATGGCTTCATTCTGACCCCGAAGACTGTCCGACCCGTCGAAATCAATCAGGGTTCGGGAACTGATGATCTGGAAATGCGTGGGATTGGCAATCGCCCATTCCAGATAGCCTTGTCCGATTGCTTCGAAGGCCACGATGGGATCCGCGCTGTCGACTGCTGAAAGTGCATTGGCAACGGCCTCTGTCAGCCGGTTCATGGCCTGTTCGGCGACCGCGGTCAGCAGCGCTGTTTTCGACTGAAAATGCCGGAAGGGGGCGCCGGGGGAAACGCCGGCCCGCTTTGCGGCTTCGCGCACGCTTACATTGTCGGGGCCGCCTTCCTCGACAAGTTGAATTGCAGCATCGATCAACGTGCCCCGCAAATGGCCATGGTGGTAGCCGGTGCGGTGAGGCGTCTTGGCGTTTGCCATCTCTTCTCCTTCGTTTTCGTTCCGGAGGCCTGCTTCACGCATCTGTAGCATGATCCGCGATTTATGTAATCACCGTTTACAATGCAGGCAAGAGTATGTAATCAGTGATTACTGATGGGATCGGAACAGGCCTGCGGTCTTCGCGGCTCCCGTTTTCCCGGATGAGGAAACGAAGATGCTTGCCAGAACCGCCGAACCCCGCCGTCCGCAATCGCTCATTTCGCTGAGGAGTTCAGCCGAAGAACCTCAGCGCAAGGAAAATTCCACTATCCAGTCGAGCACTCCGCTCTATCGGCTTGCCGCCGTCGCCGGGGTGGGAAGCGCGCTCATTCTTCTGGTCAACGCGGCCAAACGCAGCGCGCTCATCGCGACCACCGATCTGACGCAACTTCTCGCGCCAGTCGCCGAGATATTGGCGCTCGGTCTTGTCGTAGGCCTGTTTCTGGCGTTTGGCCGGCGCGCGGGCCTGTTCGGCACCATCGCGTTTGTCATCAACTTCGTTGCATTGGCAAGTTTGGTCGGTGTGGAAGTGGTGATCAATCTCGTATTTTCGAAACTGCCGCCGGCAACCATCATCGACCTGCGCGCCGGGCCTCTCGGACTGGCCCTGGTCGTCAGTTCAGTTCTTTTTCTGCTTGGGACGCTGGCGTTTGTAATCTCTCTTGTTGTCGCAAGAGGCGTGCCGCGCATTCCACTCGCTCTCTATTTCATTGGCGCGGTGCCTATCGCGCTCCGGTCGTTCGTGCCGGAGTTGGCTCTTGACCTGGGCTTGGTGACGCTTGCGGCGGCGATCGCCTGGCTGGCCGGGTGGCTGTGGATGCGAGCGCCGCCTACCAGTCGCTGAGCTTGGTGTCCGGCCCGTATTCCTGACCGTCGATATCCTTGACCACGGCCTGGCCGCAGCGCATCGTCTTGGCTTTCTTGTCGTAGGCATAGGTCGGCGAGCCGAACAGATGCCAGCCCTTGTTCAGCGCCGCCGTCACCTTGTGGCAAAAGCTGGCGTCGTCCGGGCCGGTCAGAAAGCGGTAGAGTTTCATCGGATTAGTTCCTGTCGTGAGTAGCCATAGCCCGCGAGCATAGGGCTGATATCATGCGCCGATGGCGGTCGCCTTCGCCAGCAGTTTTTCGGCCTGCGCCAGGTGCAGCCGCTCGACCATCTTGCCCTTCAACGCGATCACGCCCTTGCCGGCATTCTCCGGCAGCGCGAACGCATCCTTGACCAGGCGGGCCTCGGCCACCGCTTCCGTGGACGGCGCGAAGGCGCGGTTGGCGGCCTCGATCTGGGCCGGGTGGATGAGGCTCTTGCCGTCGAATCCCATGGCCGCCGCCTCGGTGCACTCACGGGCGAAAGCGTCGAGGTCGCGAAAATCGTTGGAAACGCCGTCGAGCATATCGATACCGCCGGCGCGCGCCGCCAGCACCATCTGCATCAGCCACGGCACAAGGTAGCGCCGGTCAGGCGTCGCCAGCACGCCGGTCTCCTTGACCAGATCATTCGTTCCGGCAACGAAACAAGCCAGCCGTGAGGCCGGATCGCGGCCAAGCTCGGCAATGGCGCCGATGTTGAGCAGCGCTTTGGGCGTCTCGATCATCGCCCACAGTTTCACGCTGTCGGGAGCAAAATTGTCGTCGAGCACATCGCCGGCCTCGAGCAGGTCGCGCGGCGTGTCGACCTTGGGCAACAGAATGCCGTCGGGCTCGCAGCTTGCCGCCGCCAGCAGGTCGTCGGCGCCCCATTCGCTGGCCAGCGCATTGATGCGCACGATCATCTCGCAGCGCCTGTCGGGATGGTTGGCGAAAATGCCGGCCAGTTTTTCGCGAGCGGCGATCTTGTCAGCCGGGGCGACGGCGTCTTCCAGGTCGATGATGATTGCGTCGCAGGTGAGCGACGCGATCTTGGCCAGGGCCTTGTCGTTGGAGGCCGGGATGTAGAGCACGGAGCGGCGCGGGCGGTAGGTATCTGTCATGCCTGATCTATGCCGCGTGCGGGCGGGTGAGGCAAGCGCGCAAGACAGTTCGATCTCCCCCCTCGTGGGGGAGATGGCCGGCAGGCCAGAGGGGTGCGCTGTCCCTCCGACCTATCAAGACCTACGTTCCTCACCCTGCGAAGTAGTCACTCTCGGGCGCGACGAACCCAAGCTGATTGAAGCCTCGATCCTTCACGCCCCCCTCTGCCCTGCCGGGCATCTCCCCCTTGCGGGCAGGGCTATCGCATATGGGTTCTTGCGAAGAAGGACCCCCACCCTAACCCTCCCCACAGGGGGGAGGGAACGCTGCCGCGCACTCCAATCC